>NZ_BAABRI010000003.1:0-282377 GCF_040362925.1 Haloferula sargassicola | reverse complement strand
CGCATGCACCCGCCAACCATGGCTCCCGCATACTTCCGCCAGTCGATCCAGCCAGACCCTCCGATCCGTATCATCCTCGAAAACGTCTTTCCCGCCCTCGCCGCGGGCCATCACATGATAAACGGCGTCAGCCGCCTCGTAGCGTAGGGGTCGAGCCATGGCTCTCTCCTATCAACCTGAACCGTGCTACGTCAATGCGCGTTTTCTCGGACCGACCCCTTTCACGTTTTCTAGGACCGGCCCCTTTCACGACCGGAACGCCTCCAGCACCCGCCCCGTCTCCAGCCACTCCGGGGCCTTGCGACGGCCGTACAGCGGGAAACTGCTCCACGCCCACGCCATCAACGTCCTTCCGGTCGATCCCCCAACCCACCCGGCGCGGACCGGATTGAGGTGGATGTAGTCCGCCACGATCCGGAAATACTCGCCCCTTCCCTCGCCATTCACGACCACCGCCTTGTAGCGCCCCTGGAACACGTGCCCGCGGCGCTTCCGACGACGGTTCCAGTCTTGGGAATAGACGCCCATCAACCATTTCATTCCCGCCACCAGATTCGCTTGCGGCGTCTCCAGCAGGACATGGAAGTGATTGCCCATCATCACGTAGGCGTGCACACGCCAACCATGCTTCCCGCACGCCTCCTCCAACCGCTCCAGCCAACCGAACCGATCCCGGTCGTCCTCAAAAACATCCCGTCCCCCGTCACCGCGTGCCATCACGTGGTAAACCGCTCCGGGAGCCTCGTATCGGGGAGCACGCGCCATCGGCGCCAACCATCAAATCCAAGTCCGATCGGGTCAATGCCATTATTCACGGACTGACCCCTCTCATTGTGTCACAGGGCATCCCAAACATCGCCGATATTCACGCCCGTATGATGATCATCCTTAAGGTTCCGCTGGGCGCTCTTGCGAACACGCATCAAGTCAATCTGAAGAGCTTCGCGAATTGGAGGAACTATCGTCGCTTCCTTCAAAAAGGGATAGATACCAACCTCGCGCTCTTCTTCCTTAAGGAGATATGCAACAAAGTCAGACGTCCGTTCAATTCTACTCTGCAACTTGGAGGCACGGTCGCCCGACAACGCCCAATCTCTCTCTGTTCTAGAACGCTCGCAAAATGAATTATAGACCGACTCATCACTAATTCCGGTATCCAGCGAAACCAAATCAAGATAGGCGAAGGTCTTGGTGATAAACTCCATCATGTAGATCCCAAATGACGTTATTCTCACCCTGTCCGCAAATATCACCTGCCTGTTGCCAGCCTGATCCTCATATTCAGCAGAGTATTCATCAAGCCTGTTATTTGCCTCAATCAATCCGTGCTGCAAATATATATCAATGCAAATCTCCGCGTCCTCGCGCATGCCGAATCTAGATTCGAAGTGATCGCACAATCCCACAACGTCGCGATATCCAGCTTTGTCAGGCGTAGTCTTCATTTCGAATTTAAGAAGCTCCAGCAATCGAAGACCGGTGAAATGGGAGCCTCGCCGCGTATTACGGCACTGAAAAATATTGGGAATCAAACTCTTCGATTCATTGTAATTGTAGCGCTCCGGTATCATCATAGGCTTGATGACCTGATGGGTGGCGACCGTCCATCGCTTGTTTCTCACAAGATCGTCCGTATGAGTATAACCAGATGTCGTGAACTGCCTGAAGAATTGGAGCGCTTGCCTCACGTTGTCGTGTGCGCATTGACTCAGAAAATCACTTAGCGCGTTTCGCTCAGTCTTAAATTGCTTGAGGCACTGCGCATAGAACTTGAAGACATCTTCTCGGGGCGCTTCCGAAGGGAGCATGTTAGCGACGCCCTTTTTCTGCTCAACCCAAAGCTCACTCAGCAAAAACTTAATTCGTTTCTCAAACACCATCCCCAAATCGGGGGAAGAGAGATGAAAACCGGCATTGTGATACGCATCCAGAACACCGTTCGTACGAGCTCGACAATACCGCTCCTCTCGCATCGAGATCAGCGCAATACAACCAAGCTCCTGAGCAATATTCTGCGCCACCAAAAAACAATGATCCTGAAGAGCCGGCGCCAATTGGTCAGTATTATCGAAAGCTATGACGACGCTTTTCTGGCGCTCGTTCCAGTATTCGACAAGCCTGGACACCACATAAGGGATATCCCCCTTCCACGCGCACAGCAACTTCGCCTTCTCGACTTCACGGTCCCGCCCTTCGAATACAGACAGCTGTTGCCGCTCCGCAATCGTTATTCGGTCACCGAAGAGCTTTTCCAGCCCCTCAAGTGATCCTTCAAGGATCTGATCTTGGTCCAGCGCTTTAACGAGGGTCTCCCAAGCAAAATCCTTAAGTCCCTGCTTATCCTGAGGTGCCCTCAAGTAGTCAACCAAGATGGGAAAAGCATACATCCGGAACTCTGGTGGCTGCTCGAAATAGAAGATCCGCTTCAGGAAGGTAGATTTACCAGCTCCTTTCCCACCGTAGAGAATCACCACATCACTCTGTTTCTGTGCGATCGACTCCGCTATCCTTGCAGTAAGAAACCCCCCGGACCGTGTGCGCTCCACTTCTTTTCCTCCATCTTGCTCAAAAAACGGAGTGATGTGATCGCGAATCTCATTTCTGATTTCTTCTTCGACAATCGGGCTGCCACTCGAGTAGACATAGCAGTTTTTCATGAGCCGAACATCGTTCGGTGAAATATCTTGAAAGTAGCGCCTGGCAAGCGGCTCCAAGTAACGCGCCAACTCATTCTTTGCAAGTGGACTATCGTAATGAGGTATGGCGTTCTTTGGGTAAAACAGATCCCGTTCCTTGTCGGACTGCTCTGCAAGTTCGGTTGCCAAACTCCGGTCCTTGAAAAGAGCCGCATATGAAAGGACTTTTTCTACATCAACGTAGGAATCAACTAGGCAATCGAGGGAAGGGATTACGATCGCTCGCCCATCCAGAAACTGACGACCCTTAGTGAAAGCCTTGAATACGATCAGTGCATGTCCATTCGAGATTGCAGCATACTCAGATCCTAGCTGAAGGCAGTAGCCCGCCACTTGCTGGACTGCCGCCTTGATCTCTGGCACCGAAATGAGAACTCTCAGCTTACATCGGTGGATCTTCTTTGCATCGCTTCGAATCTTTTGAGGCAAATCAAAGTCAGCTCCTTCCTTTTTGGCCTCGACGATCAGGATTGGTGAGTCTTCTGTATCAAGTAAAAGATAGTCTGCATATCCGTCGTTGGCATAATTCTCGACACGGACGCGATCCCGAGGCCAAGCGAGGACATCGTGGATCACCCGGTCGATGATTTGATGCCGCGTATCAGCCTCATTCCGATCGCGTGCGCTATACTCACTCAGAATCTTTTGGGCGGATTCGAATGTTTGCATCGTCTTAACAAGAATCCACGTTAATCCCTTTTCACCCCAGCCAGTTTAGAGTCAAGCACGAGTTCTATGTGTTGCTGCTTAGTTCGAATGTCTGGATTTATTGTTACTGGCACGCCTCGCAGGTGCCGCCGTTCAGCATCGCATCGAGGCTGCAGGCGTTCTTCTCGGCTTCGGTGAATTCCTTTTTCCCGCCGACGAGCCCGCGGGTCTCCTTCTTCACCGAGATGGTCGCCTTCTCGATGTTGGAGGCCTGGAGGGTGCGGAGGTAGTAGGTGGTTTTGAGGCCCTTGTCCCAGGCGCGGCGATACATGTGGGACAGGGTTTTCATGTCCGGCTGGGCGAGGAAGAGGTTCACGCTCTGGCTCTGGTCGATCCACTTCTGGCGACGCGCGGCGGCATCGATGATGTATTCGAAGCCGACGCCGAAGACGGTCTTGTGCTTGGCCTTGATGGCGTCCGGGATGTCGTCGATGGCGTCGAGCTCGCCGTCGAAGTACTTCAGCTGGTCGAGCATTTCCTGGTTCCACAGGCCCTCCTTCTTGAGGTCGTTGACGAGGGTGCCGTTGAGGACGATGAAATCGCCGCTCAGGTTGCTCTTCACGTAGAGGTTCTTGTAGTTCGGCTCGATGCACGGGGTGGTGCCCATGATGTTCGAGATCGTGGCGGTGGGGGCGATGGCGAGGACGTTGGAGTTGCGCATGCCGTGCTTGGCGATCTTTTCGCGGACGACGCTCCAGTCCATCTTGCCGCCGCGGGGGACGTCGAGGTCCTTGCCGCGCTCGTCCTCAAGGAGGTCGAGGGTGTCCTGCGGGAGCAGGCCGCGGCTCCACTTGGAACCCTGGTAGGAGGAGTAGGTGCCACGCTCGGCGGCGAGGTCGCTCGACGCGTTGTAGGCGTAGTAGGCGATGGCTTCCATGAACTCGTCGTTGAACTCGACCGCGGCATCCGAGGCGAAGGACAGGCCGCGCTTGTAGAGCGCGTTCTGCAGGCCCATGACGCCCATGCCGATCGGCCGGTGGCGCGAGTTGGCGGTTTTGGCCGCTTCGGTCGGGTAGAAGTTGATGTCGATGACGTTGTCGAGCGCGCGGATGGCGACGGTGATCGTCTCCTTGAGCATCTCGTGGTCGAGCGCGCCGCTGGGGGTCACGTGGGTGTCGAGGACGACCGAGCCGAGGTTGCAGACGGCGGTTTCCTCATCCGAGGTGTTGAGCGTGATCTCGGTGCAGAGGTTCGACGAATGGATGACGCCGGCGTGGTCCTGCGGGGAGCGGACGTTGCAGGGATCCTTGAAGGTGATCCACGGGTGGCCGGTCTCGAAGAGCATCTTGAGCATGCTTTTCCAGAGGTCGATGGCGGGCATCTGGCGGGACCAGATCTTGCCCTCGGCGGCCATTTTTTCGTACTCGGTGTAGCGTTGCTCGAAGGCCTTGCCGTAGAGGTCGTGGAGGTCGGGGCACTCGTTGGAGCGGAAGAGGGTCCAGTGTTCGCGGGCCTCCATGCGCTTCATGAACAGGTCGGGGATCCAGTTGGCCGTGTTCATGTCGTGGCAGCGGCGGCGGTCGTCACCGGTGTTCTTGCGCAGCTCGAGGAAGTCCTCGATGTCGTTGTGCCAGCTCTCGAGGTAGGCGCAGCCGGAGCCGCGGCGCTTGCCGCCCTGATTGACGGCGACGAGCTGGTCGTTGTGGAGTTTCAGGAAAGGAATGATGCCCTGCGATTCGCCGTTGGTGCCCTGGATGTAGGAGCCGGTGCCACGGACCGCGGTCCACGATCCGCCGAGGCCGCCGGCCCATTTCGAGAGGTAGGCGTTTTCCGCGATCCCGCGCTGCATGATGGACTCGATGGAGTCGTCGACCTTGTAGAGGTAGCAGGACGAGAGCTGGCTGTGGAGGGTGCCGGAGTTGAAGAGCGTCGGGGTGGACGAGCAGAAGCGGCGCCCCTTGTAGAGATTGTAGAGGCGGATGACCCAGCCTTCGGCATCGGTCTCCTCGCGCTTGAAGAGGCCCATGGCGACGCGCATCCAGAAGAACTGGGGCGTTTCGAGACGGCGCGGCCTGGCGCCGGTCTTGTCGACGATGAGGTAGCGGTCGTAGAGCGTCTGGATGCCGAGGTAGTCGAAGTCGAGGTCGGCGGTGGGATCGAAGGCTTCGGCGAGGCGGTCGAGGTTGTAGGTTTCGAGCAGCTCGGGGTGGAGGCGTTTGATGGCAACGCCGTGTTTCAGGTACTGCTTGAAGGCTCCCTGGTGGGCGGCCTTGAGGCCCTCGATGCCGTCCTTCTGGATGCTCCAGTCGAGGACTTCCTCGTAAATGTAGGAGAGCAGGATGCGGCCGGCGAACTTGGCGAAGTCGGCATCCTTTTCGATGAGCGACTTGGCGTTGAGGATGATGGTGGACTTGAGGTCCTTCTCCTTGATTTCGGCGCCGATGGAGCGGCGGAGTTCGCGCTCGATCTCGGCCTCGGGCATTTCCAGCTGGAGGCCGATGGAGGCGAACTGGATGCGCTTTTTCAGCTCGATGCCGTCCCAGAGGCGGGTGTCGCCATCGTCGGTGATGACGGTGATGAAGAGGTCCTGGGCGGACTCGTCGGGCGAGGCCTCGTCGTGGATGCGGACGCGGGCGCGCTCGTCGCGGTAGCGGATGTAGTGGGCGGCGGCCTTGAAGTGGCCCTGGCGCATGAGTTCCTCCTGGACGAGGTCCTGGACGTCCTCGATGTGGACGAAGGACTGGTCGCCCTTGCGGACGGCTTCGGTGACGGCGTGGGCGACGGACGCGGCGGGCTCGGGGTCCTCGTGGATGGTGAGGAAGGCTTTTCTGACGGCGATCTCGATCTTGGTCTCGGACCAAGGCACGACGTTGCCATTTCTGCGGATCAGGCGGACGGGCAGGGCGTGCGGCTGGGTGCCGACGGCGATGGAGCCGCCCTGCTCCATGGAGCGGCGGAAGGCGAGGGACTTGGCGACGTCGTAGGCGTCGTTCTCGAGGAGCGCCTTCTCGATGAGGAGGTAGAGGTCGCCTTCGGAAAGCCGGAGCCGGCCGCCCTCGTCGAGGGACTTGGTGAGCGAGTTGGCGACGGCGTGGGCGACGTCGGAGACGAACTTCCGGTTTTCCTCGGTGAAGATGGCGTCGTCCTTTTCCTTCCGCGCGATGAGGAGGTCGGTGAGCGAGTGGCCGATGGCGTCGGCGACGTCGTCGAGGGTGAAGTGGGATTCCTTGTTGCCGCGGAGGACGACGATGTCGGGGATGGGCTTGCGGCGGTCCTCGGTGAGGACGGCGCGCCAGTCGAAGCTTCGTTCCTGACCCGGTCCGGCGGCGGCGTTGGCGAATCGGTCGGTGATGACTTGCTTGAGCAAGAGGTCTTCGTCGAGGGTCAGGTTGGTGTACATGGTGGCGAGGCGGTGAGGTTTTGAAGAAAGTGGGTGAGGAGGCCGGCGGTTTCGCGCTGCGCGCGAGGGGAAAGGAAAAAGGAGAAAGGGTGTGGGCGGGGCGAAGTTGACTGCGGGCTTAGGACTCGTTGGAGGGGCGGCGCTTTTGGAGCTTGAGGTGGTGTTTGAGGGACTTGATGAGGCCGGCGAGCATGCGGGAGATTTCGCGGGTTTCCTGGATCATGGCACGGGCGCCTTCGATGGGCGGAGCCCCCAAGCGCCGGCGGACGACTTCGGAAACGAAGAGCTGGGTGCGAAGTTCCCCGCAGGAGCCTTTGCTGTAGCGGAGGAAGTTGATGTATTCCGCAGTATTCTCGCGCTCGAAGCCCTCGGCGATATTGGAGGGAATCGAGAGCGAGGAGCGCTCCATCTGGCCGCGGAGGGCGAAGTCCTTGGAGTCGGCAAGGGCGACGTGCACCTCAACCGCCAGCTGACAGCCACGCTTCCAGACTTCCAGATCCTCGAAACTCTCGATCTCACTCATGCTCGTACCCTTTATCCTTTTTCCTTTATCCCAGCCCCTCCCCGGCTCCGCCGAGGACAAGGCCCGAACCGGCTTTACAGATCGTCATCATCGACGTCGCCCAACGCGCTGGCTTTCTGATATTCGGTGACCCGGCCTTCGAAGAAGTTCTGCTCCTTCTTGATGTCCATCATTTCGGCGAGCCAGGGGAAGGGATTGCTGACGTCTTCCTTGAGGGGCTTGAGGCCGCAGGATTCGAGGCGGCGGTTGGCGATGTAGTCAATGTAGGTCTCGAAATCGTCGGCGTTGAGGCCGAGGCCGGCGACGGGGAGGCAGTCGCGGATGAACTGTTTTTCCAAGCGGATGCCCTCGGCCATGGTGGCGCGGAGGTCTTCGCGGAACTCCTCGGTCCAGACGTCGGGGTTTTCGTCGACGAGATCCATGAGGAGGTTGCGCAGCAGCTCGATGTGGTTGCTTTCATCGCGCAGGGTGTAGCGGAACATCTGGCCGATGCCGGGGAACTTGTTCTGGCGGTAGAGGCTGAGGACCATGCCGAAGAGGCCGTAGAACTGGGTGCCTTCCATGCACTGGCCGAAGAGGAACATGTTCTTGGCGAGCGCCTGCTTGTTCTCGGTCTTGGTCATGTCGACGCCGGTGCGCAGCTCGCGGGAGTTGGAGACGTTGTAGGCGGTCTTGTCCTTGATCGACTGGATGTCCTCGAACATCGCCTCGCACTCGTGCGGGTTGAGGCCGAGCGAGGAGACCATGTAGACGAGGCTGTCGGCGTGGATGTTTTCCTCGTGGGCGTGGCGGCCGAGGACGAGCTTGAGCTCGGGCGCGGTGACGAGTTCGCGGACGACGTGCAGGATGTTGTCGCCCACGATGCCCTCGGCGGCGGAGAAGTAGCCGATGGCCATCTTGATGATCCAGCGCTCGACGTCGGAGATCTCGCCGGTGGTGTCGCGCCACTGCTCGACGTCCTTCTGCATGCCGATGTCCTCGGGCTCCCAGTGGTTCGACTTCATCGTCTTGTAGAGGTCGTAGGCCCAGTTGTATTTGAGCGGGAGGATGTTGAAAAACATCGTGTCCTTGCCGTTGATGACCTTCTTGGCGGCGTAGGCCTGCTCGGCTTTTTCCTTATCGAGGACGAAGGTGCGGGTTCCGACGGTGATGGTGGTGGTGGCGGCCATGGTGGGTGTGGGAAGCAGGGAAAAAACAGGAAGTCTTCAGGTGATCGCCGCCCGTATTTTCCGGCCCGGGCGGCTGAGGCGCAGCGTTGGCGAGAGTGCCCCAAACCGGCCGTGTCCGACAAGTCGTTTGTTGCCCATATGGTATCCACAAATTATTCACACCACTACATGTGGTATGAATTATTTGGAAGCGACGGCTTGACTCGGTTCACCGAAAAACAGGAGTGCCGGTCTTTCAAGGGATTGCCGCGGTGACGAAATTTCCGAGGTGGCCCAAGATAGGCGTGGGTTTTTTTTCGGGGGGGCCGGGGTGATGGAGGGAGGGAGGGAAATTTTGAAATTTCCGTGTGATGGGTGGGGGAAGACGGTTTTGCGGGGGGGGGATGGGATAAATTTTTAGAGGTCGGTGCGGAAGAGTTCGGGGTATCAGGGAGTTACGCAGAATATGCGGAGTGTGGGTGTCGGTCCGGAGGGGGCTCGGGTAGGGCGACTTGCTGGGGCGAGGTGCTCGGGCAGCCGGGGGTGGGTTGGTGGAGTGGGCTCCGGGCGAGAGGGGCTCGGGCAGCGCGACTCGCTGAAGCGAGGACTACATGCAGATGGAGGCGGGCTGGTGGGGTGGGCTCCCTGCGAGGGGGCTCGGGCAGTGCAACTCGCTGAAGCGAGGACTACGTGCAGATGGAGGCGGGCTGGTGGGGTGGGCTCCCTGCGAGGGGGCTCGGGCAGTGCAACTCGCTGAAGCGAGGACTACGTGCAGATGGAGGCGGGCTGGTGGGGTGGGCTCCCGGGACGCGGGGCTCGGGCAGCGCGACTCGCTGAAGCGAGGACTACGTGCAGATGGAGGCGGGCTGATGGGGTGGGCTCCCGGGACGCGGGGCTCGGGCAGCGCGACTCGCTGAAGCGAGGACTGCGGGCAGGCGGAGGCGGGCTGATGGGGTGGGCTCCCGGGACGCGGGGCTCGGGCAGCGCGACTCGCTGAAGCGAGGACTGCAGGCAGGCGGAGGCGCGACTCTGGGTGAGAAGCGGCGCGCTTTTGGGCGAACGTGGGGCTTTCCCGGTGGGGTCAGAAGTTCCAGTCGCCTTGGTCGAGCTCGCAGACGCAGGCGGCGAGGAGGTCGATGCAGGACTGGATGTCCTCCTTGTGGGCGGTCTCGATCGACTGGTGGATGTGCCGGGTGGGGATGGAAACCGCACCGGCGATGGAGCCGCCGGGGACCATGCGCTGGAGGCCGGCGGTATCGGTGCCGCCGGCGGCGAGGATTTCGGGCTGCCAGGCGATCTGGTTCCGCTTCGCCACCTCCTTCATGTAGGCGACCATGCGATAGTCGCAGATGACGGAGGAATCCATGAGCTTGATGCCCGCGCCGCCGCCGAGGGAGGTGCAGCGCTCCTGCGGCTGGGAGCCGGGGACGTCGTAGGCGATGGTGGTATCGAGCCCGAAGCCGAAGGTCGGCTTGACCTCGAGCGCGGCGACATTGGCGCCGCGGAGGCCGACTTCCTCCTGCACGGTGAAGGCGGCGTAGAAGTCGTAGGCGGGCTTGGACTTCGATTTTTTCATGGCCCGCAAAGCTTCGATGAGGACGAAGACCGACACGCGGTTGTCGAGCGACTTGCAGGTGACGCAGTCGCCGAGTTCGTTGAGCTCGACGTAGCGGGTGACGGAGTCGCCGACCGAAATGACTTTTTCGACCTGCTTCTTGGGCATGCCAGTGTCGATGAAGTAGTCGGTGATCTTCATGTTCTTCCCCCGCTCTTCCTGGCTCATGATGTGGACCGGCTTGGATCCGAGCACGCCGAGGATGTCCTTTTTCCCATGAATGAGCACCCGCTGGGAAGTGAGGGTCTTGGGGTCGAAGCCGCCGACGGGATTGAAGCGGACGAAGCCGTGGTCGTCGATGTGGGTGACGATGAAGCCGATCTCGTCCATGTGCGCGGCGGCCATCGAGGTCTTTTCGGAAGAGCGGCCTTTTTTCAGGGCGATGACGTTGCCCATGTTGTCGATGCGGACTTCGTCGGCGAGGCCTTTGAGTTCGGCGAGGACGAGCTTGCGGATTTCCTTTTCGAAACCGGGAGCTCCGGGGGCTTTGCAGATGCGGGCGAGGAGTTCGACGTCGATGGCCATGACGGGAAGGGAGCGGAGGGAGCCGGATTTGGCGAGGTGAAGGTGCCGGAGAGGCTGAAAAACGCCGCGCTGGCAGGTTTTTCCGGGTCCTGGGCGGGCTTCGGCAAGGCCATACGGACGGGACGGACCCAAGATTGCGGCGGACCCGGGCGTTTCCCTGACATGGCGAGACCCGCGGCGACTTCCCCCCATACCGAGGCCGCGCTGGCCCAGGCCCGCAGGCAGACCGTGATCCTGTCGGGCATGATCGCCTTCGGGATCCTGATGGGGATGGCGGGCATGTTGTGGTGCGTGAGGGTGCCGGAAAAACCGCGGCCGCGGTTGATGCCGATGCTCGTCGGCTACTCGAGATGCCCGATCCCCCCGGCGGGCGTCCGCAAGGTCCGCCAGGCGCGTTTCAGCAGGCTGCCGACACGGCCGAGGTTCGATCCCTGGCGTGATCTCAGCGACCTGCCGGCGTCCGCCTACCCGCTGCCGGATCCGACCTCCTGGCAGCGCCCGTATTTCCAGCCAAATGACGCGGACGGTGCCAGGTGGCTGGCCGGCCTGAGGTAGGTCCGGACGTTTGGCGCTTGGTCTTTCCGGCGGGAAATCTACACCTGCCGGGTGCCCCAGATTTCCCGGGAAACCGTCGAGCAGATCCTGACCGCGACTGACATCGTGGACTTGATCAGCTCGTACATCCCGGTGCGGCGGGCGGGCACGCGGTTCCAGGCGCTGTGCCCGTTTCACAACGAGAAGACGCCGTCGTTCTCGATCGATCCGGTGAAGCAGTTCTTCCACTGCTTCGGCTGCAAGAAGAGCGGCGATGCGATCAGCTTCGTCCGCGAATACGAGGGCCTGCCCTTCGGCGACGCCGTGCGGAAGCTCGGCGAGCGGGCGGGGATCGCGGTAGTCGAGCAGGCGCTCGATCCGAAGGAGGAGGCCGACCGGCGTCGGCGCGGCGCGCTGCTGGACCTGCACCGCAAGCTCACCGCCTATTATCACGATCTCCTGCTGCGCGCGCCCGAGGCCCAGCACGCCCGCGACTACCTGAAGGGCCGGGATTTCACCCGCGAAACGGCCGAGCGCTGGAAGATCGGCTGGGCACCGCCGAAGGAGATGTTCATTTCCTGGGCGAAAAATGAGGGCCTGCGCGGTCGCGACCTGGCCGAGGCCGGAATCCTCAAGAAAACCGAGCGCGGCTCGACCTACTTCTATTTCCGAAACCGGCTGATGTTCCCGATCGCCAACGATTACGGCGACGTGATCGGCTTTTCCGGACGACAGCTGGAGGAGAACCCGCGGGAGGGAAAATACGTCAACACGCCCGAGACGCGGCTGTTCAAGAAATCGAACGTCCTGTTCGGCCTCGACAAGGCTCGCAAGGGGATCCTCGACGAGAAGTCGGTGCTGATCTGCGAGGGCCAGATCGACGCGATCGTCTGCCAGGAGCGCGGCATCCCGAACGCGATCGCGCCGCTCGGCACGGCGTTTCCCGAGCCGCACGCGCGGACGCTGCGGCGCTACACGAAAACGGCGATCCTCTGCTACGACTCGGACACGGCCGGCAACAAGGCCGCGGAGAGCGCGTTCAAGGCACTGGCCGGCGAGGGCCTGGCGGTGAAGGTGGTGGCGATGCCAAAAGGCGACGACCCCGATTCGTTCATCCGCCGGCATGGCATCGATGCCTTCCGAGGCCTGCTGGAAAAGGCGGGCAGCTTCATCGACTTCAAGTTCGAGCTGGCAGCCGCCACGACCAACCTCGGCGACCCGATCGAGAAGGCGCGCTTCATCGAGGGATGTGCCGACCACCTCGCGGTGATCAAGGACGACGTCTCGCGCGAGGCGCTCGTCCAGCACCTCGCCACCCGCCTGCGGATCGGCGCGCCCGATGTGCAGGCGGCGGTCGCGCGGGCGAAAAAAGCGGCCCGTTTCCCGCAGCGGCGATCCTACGGGGATCCGCAGGCGGAAAAGCCGGAAGTCGTGCCGCCGGCGCCGCTCGACCGCCGGATCGGGACCCTGTGCTCGCTGGCGCTGGGCTCGGCGGCGGTGCGGGATTGGCTGGGCGAGCAGTTCGAAACCCTGCACGAGCTGGCCGACCATCTCGATGGCGTGCCCATCCTGCAGGCGATCCTGACCGGTCGGCCCGATCCCGAGTCGCCCGCCTCCGTGAACACGTTCCTGGCCGGCCTGCCCGAGGAACAGCAGCTCGCCTTGCGTGCCGAGCCGTCGTTTTCCGATCCCCTGCCCGAGGATCCGGTGGCGGCGGCCGAGCTGACCCTGGCCGACGCGTCGGCGCTGGCGCTGGAAAAGGAGGACGCGGAAATCAAGGCCGCGCTGGGGGCGCCGAACCTGGCGCTCGCGGAGCAACTGGCCCTGCTCAAGCGCGCCAAGGAGATCGAGGAGTTGATGCGCGGGATGAGCGGTCGGGCGCTCACCAACGACCGCTTTGCCCCGAACGCCCGTCGGCCGAAGCGCTGGGACCCCCGAGATTCCAAGGATTTCCGCGACAAAAGAAAACCTTGACGGCCTATGAAAGGCCAACAATGGTCCGCCCGCGTTTCGGCTCCCGCCGGGGCGCCCAGCTAATGGGTGAGGTCTATCCTCAGCCAGCCAGTCCCGCTCATGTCCTCGAAGAAATCTCCTGCGAAAAAGGCCGTCAAGAAGGTCGCCGCCCCCAAGAAGGCCAAGGCTCCGGCCAAGAAAGCCGCCGCCCAGACGCCCGCCAAGACCTCCCCGGCCGCGAAAACGGCACCGAAGAAAGCCGCAGCCCCTGCCGCTGCCAAGAAGGCCGAAACCGGGAAGGCGGCTGACAAGGAGACCGCCACGAAGCCGAAGGCATCGAAGAAACCGGCCGCCGAGGAGCCGAAGAAGGCCGCCACCAAGGCCGGCGATGCCGCCAAATCCGCCCAGACCGAGGAGGTCAAGCGCCGGATCGACACCCCGGAGATCCAGGAGAAGATCCGCGAGCTCATCAAACTGGCCAAGGAGCAGGAATACCTGACCTACGATGACATCAACGAGGTTCTGCCGAACGACCTCGTCGATCCATCCGACGTCGAGGCGATCATGCAGCAGCTCCGCGACATGGAGTTCGACATCATCGACGCCTCCGAGGTCGACCGCTTCAAGGACAAGAAGCGCGATTCCGACGACGATGAGCCGGAGCCGAAGGACCAGAAGCTCGACATCCTCGATGACCCGGTCCGCATGTATCTCAAGCAGATGGGCCAGGTCCCGCTGCTCACCCGCGAGCAGGAGGTCGAAATCTCCAAGCGCATCGAGGACGCCGAGATCGAGGTCGCGAAACAACTGCACCTCTTCGGTTTCGTGGCCGAAAGCTACCTCGAGCTCGCCGACAAGCTGACCAAGGGCAAGGAGCGCTTCGACCGCGTGATCCTCGACAAGAAGATCGAGTCCCGCGAGCGCTACATGAAGACGCTGCCGAAGCTGTGCGACCAGCTCAAGCAGCTCCACGAGGAGAACGACAACATTTTCCGCCAGCTCCAGGCCAAGGCCCCGCGCGGCAAGAAGAAGCTCGAGGAGCAGTTCGCCAAGAACCTGCAGACGCTCCACCGCACCTACACCCGCTTTTACTACAAGCAGAAGGTCACCGAGGATTTCTGCGAGCAGGTGGAGGACTACCAGCAGAAGTTCTGGAAATACGGTCGCAAGCTCCAGGCGGATCCGGAGGACAAGGAGTTCGACACCAAGATGCGTGAACTCCAGCAGAACTGCTGGCACGTCATGGAGGACTTCGAAAAGACCAACAAGGAACTCCGCCACTGGCTCAAGGAGGCCCTGAAGGCCAAGACCGAAATGGTCGAGGCCAACCTGCGGCTGGTGATTTCGATCGCGAAAAAATACACCAACCGCGGCCTCTCTTTCCTCGACCTGATCCAGGAAGGCAACATGGGCCTGATGAAGGCGGTCGAGAAATTCGAATACCGCCGCGGCTACAAGTTCTCGACCTACGCGACGTGGTGGATCCGCCAGGCGATCACCCGCTCGATCGCCGACCAGGCGCGGACGATCCGCATCCCGGTCCACATGATCGAGACCATCAACAAGCTGATGCGCGTGCAGAAGCAGCTGGTCCAGGAATACGGCCGCGAGCCCTCCCCGGAGGAAATCGCCGAGGAAATCCACCTGCCTGTCGAACGGGTCCGCGCGGTGCTCAAGATGGCCCAGCAGCCGATCTCGCTGCAGGCGCCGGTCGGGGATTCCGACGACACGTCGTTTGGTGACTTCATCGAGGACAAGGCCGCCGAGAACCCGATGGAGGAAGCCGGTTTCGCGATGCTCAAGGAGAAGATCAAAGACGTGCTCGACACGCTCACCGAGCGCGAGCGCGAGGTGCTGGAGCAGCGTTTCGGCCTCAAGGACGGCTACAGCCGGACGCTCGAGGAGGTCGGCCGGCAGTTCCAGGTGACGCGCGAGCGGATCCGCCAGATCGAGGCCAAGGCCCTGCGGAAAATGCGCCACCCCACCCGGATCCGGAAGCTGGAAGGCTTCATCGAGCTGCCGGGGATGTAAGGCGCGAAGCGCCTCACGGAGCGCCGATTATGAAATCGGCATCGCCTGTCGGGCGCAGCTCTCTTTCTTCTCGATAGAAAGCTTCCGGGCATTCTATCGAGGCCACCCCGCTCCCGGAAGCCGAGGCGATGCCGATTTCATGATCGGCGCTCCTTGCGAGCTTCCGGGCATTCTATCGAGGCCACCCCGCTCCCGGAAGCCGCGGCGATGCCGATCTCATGATCAGTGCTCCTTGCGAGCTTCCTATTTCCCTTGCCCTCCGTCGGTCTCCCCGGAGACTCCGGGCATGCGCTGGCTCGAACGGCTTGAAGACCGACTCCACTGGCTGGGATTTCCCGGCCTCTTCAAGTGGATCACGATCCTGGGTGCCATCGTCTTCGCCGGCCAACTCGCCCAGCCGGACATCGCGAGGACGCTCGCTTTCGATCAGACCGCCATCCGCAACGGCGAATGGTGGCGGCTGATCACCTTCATCCTCGATCCCGGGATCCCGTTCGGACCCGTCAGCGCCTTGTTCTTCTACTTCGCGGTGATGATCGCCTTTCTGATCGACAACTCGCTGGAGTCCATCTGGCCGACGGTTCGCCTGACGCTCTACGTGTTGCTCAGCTGGTTTTCACTGGCGGTCGCGCTGTGGATTCTCCCCATCCCGATGGCAGGAGCCGGACGATTCCTCTACATGTCGATGTTCCTCGCTTTCGCGACCTATTTTCCCCGCTACCAATTCCTGCTTTTCTTCATCCTCCCGGTCCAGGTTCGGTTCCTCGCGTGGATCATGCTGGGTGGCCTGGTTCTCTCCGCCCTGATGTTTCCCCCCGCCCTGCTGCTGGTCCTCGCCGTCACGCTACCCTACCTCCTGTGGGTGCTGCCCGATTTCCTCAAGGCCCGCAAAGGCCTCGCCACGGCCGCCGTGAAACGCCGCGAATTCAAGGCCAAGTCCCTCCCCAAGAAGGAGGCCTTCCACGTTTGTGAAACCTGCGGCCGCACCGATATCAGTGACCCGCAGCTCGACTTCCGCACCATGGAGGACGGCACCGAGTTCTGCGTCGAGCACCTCCCCGAATCCGCGAAGCCCTGAACCGCCATGCCTTTCGATCCGGCCACCATTCGCAGCGAATTCCCGATCCTCGCCACCGAGGTCAACGGGCGGCCGCTCGTCTACCTCGACAACGCCGCGACCACCCAGAAGCCGCAGGCCGTGCTCGACGCCTCGCGCCACTACTACGAGGCGCTGAATGCGAACATCCACCGCGGCACCCACCACCTCGCCCGCGCCGCCACCGAGGCGCACGAACACGCGCGGGAAACGGTGGCCCGGCATCTGAACGCCGCCTCGCCCGACGAGATCATCTTCACCGGTGGCACGACCGATGGCATCAACCTGCTCGCCCACATCCTGCCGGTCCGCGCGGGCGATGAGATCCTCATTTCCACCCTCGAACACCACTCGAACATCGTCCCGTGGCAGCTGCTCTGCGACCGCACCGGCGCCGAGCTGAAGGTCATCCCCTGCAATGACTCCGGCGTGCTCGATCAGGACGCGTTCCGTTCGCTGCTTTCGGAAAAAACCCGCGTCCTCTCGGTCGGCTGGGTTTCCAACTCGTTCGGAACCGTGAATCCCGTGGCCGAAATGACCGCCGCCGCGAAACAGGCCGGGGCGTATGTCGTCATCGATGCCGCCCAGGCCGCGCCGCATTTCCCGATCGACGTCCGGGCCCTCGGTGCCGACTTCCTCGCCTTCTCCGGCCACAAGGTCTACGCGCCTACGGGGATTGGCGTACTTTGGGGACGCCGGGATTTGCTCGAAAAACTCCCGCCCTGGCGCGGCGGCGGCGAGATGATCAAGGAGGTGTCTTTCTCCGGCACCACCTACAACGACCCGCCCTTCAAATACGAAGCCGGCACGCCGAACATCGAGGGCGCCATCGCCCTCGCCGCGGCGCTCGACTGGGTCAACGCGCTCGGTCTCGGAGCCGTCCACGCCCACGAGGAAAAGCTCATTCGCCACGCCGCGGACACGCTTTCGGAAATCGACGGCATCCACCTCTACGGCCCGGCCGACCGCTGCGGCGCGCTTTCCTTCAAGCTCGAGGGCGTGCACCACTACGACCTCGGCACGCTGATCGACCAGATGGGCGTGGCGGGCCGCACCGGCCATCACTGCTGCCAGCCGTTGATGGCCCGCTTCGGCATCACCGGCACCACCCGCGCGTCCTTCGCCTGCTACAACACGCTGGACGAGGTCGATGTCCTCGCCACCGCCGTGTCGAAGGCAGCCACGATGCTGCGTTGAGGATTTGCATTTCCCGGGATCCGGCCTTCCCATCCCGGCGGCATGAGCATCGCGGAAAACCAACAGGCCGTCCTCGACGAACTCGGGCTCTTCCAGGATTGGCAGGAGCGCTACGAATACGTCATCAGCCTCGGCAAGAAGCTGCCGCCCATGGATGACGCGCTGAAGACCGAGGACCGGCTGATCAAGGGCTGCCAGTCGCAGGTCTGGCTCGATGCCACCGCCGAGGACGGAAAAGTCCGCTACGCCGCCGACTCGGACTCGGTCATCACCAAAGGCATGATCGCTCTGTTCGTGCGGGTTCTCGACGACCAACCGGCCGACGCAATCCTCACCGCCGACCTCGGCTTCATCGACCAGACCGGCCTCAAGGAGCACCTTGCGCCGACCCGCGCCAACGCCCTCAATCTGATGGCCACGCAGATGAAGCAGCGGGCCCTCGAGCTGGCTGGCAAGTAGCGAGGGCGGGCGGGCCGCCGGCACTCCCTAGTGTCCGAACTTTTTCAGGATCGGGTGCAGCACCGTCAGCACCCCCGCCCCGAGGGCGATCCCGAAGACGCCGTTGAAAAGATAAGTGGCCACGAAGTGGACGAAGCCGTTGGCGCCGTGCAGCAGGTGCTCGATCCAGTGATGCACCGCCGGAATTCCATGCACGAGGATCTGCCCGCCGACCAGGAACATGGCCGCCGTGCCCACCACCGACAGGGTCTTCATGAAAAACGGAGCCGCCGACAAAATCCCGCGCCCGATGCTCCGGGCCGCTCCGGATTTCTGACTCAGGAAAAGTCCCAAGTCGTCCAGCTTCACGATGCACGCCACCAGACCGTAAACGCCGGCGGTCATCACCAGCCCGATGGCTGAAAGTACGATGGCCTTCGTAGCAAAGCTCGTTTCCGGATCCCGGGTCACGACCCCCAGGGTGATGACGATGATTTCCGCCGAGAGCACGAAGTCGGTCCGGATCGCGCCCTTGATCTTGGCCTTTTCGTCAAGGGCGCCGCTTTCGAGTGATTGGAGTTCGGCCTTGGCTTCCTCGCTGGATTTCCGTCGCCGGTGCTGGAACCAGTGGAGCAGCTTTTCGACGCCCTCATAGCAGAGGTAGGCTCCGCCGAGCATCAGCAGCGGGTGGATCGCCCACGGCGCGAAGTAGTCGAGCGCCAGCGCGGAAGGCACGAGGATCAGCTTGTTGACCAGCGAGCCCTTGGCCACCCCCCACACCACCGGCAGCTCGCGTTTCGCGACCACGCCGCTGACCTGCTGGGCATTCAACGCGAGGTCGTCGCCGAGCACCCCGGCGGTCTTCGACGCCGCCGTCTTGGTCATCACCGACACGTCATCGAGGATCGACGCGATGTCGTCCAGGAGCATGAGCAAACTGCCTCCAGCCATGCGCGTTTTCTAGCCGTGTTCGCCGGACATCAAAGCCCAAAGCGGGCCTTGACCGCCTCGCGTTTCAGGCGCAATTCCCGCCACTCGTTGACCAGACGGCTGGCCTCGATGACGCCGCAGCCGGCGGGCAGCTTGAGTTCATCGCCCTGCCACCACAGCCCGCGGATCGCCACCAGCACGCGCGCCACGCCATCGACCACCGCGCCGAAGGGAGCGCCGAACTCCGGCGGCGCGCCGAGGCGATCGCGCCAGGTCTGCAGGCGGGACATCGTCTCGTGCGTGCGCGGCAGCGGTCCGAGGGCGGGCGTCGGATGCAGGCGGCGGATCAGGGAGTCGATGGATTCGTCGCGATCCAGTGCGACCTCGATCGGGGTGTGGAAATGAACGATCGGCCCGAGGTCGAGCACCTCGCGGGCGCCGCGTTCGAGGCGTCCGAGATCGCCGAGCTTCGACACCAGCGCCTGGGCGACGAACTCGTGCTCGCGGATCTCCTTTTCATCGACGGCCAGCACCTCGCGCTCCTCGGCCCGGGCGGTGCCGGCCAGCGCCATGGTGCGCAGCGTCCGGCCGTCGAGCCGCAGCAGATGCTCCGGCGACATGCCCGCGAAGCCCCCGCTGGGATCGAGAAATCCATAAGGCACCAGCGGCGGTGCGGTCGCCAGCGCCCGGCGGGCGAAGGCTGCTCCGCCGCCGCCCTCCATCCTCCCCCGCTCCACCACCACGGGCACGGTCTTTTCGAAGATGCCCCAGCGGATGGAGGTGGTGATTTCCTGGAAAACCCCGGCGAACAGGGTGGCCTCCAGCGTTTCCCAGGAAATCAACGGCATGTCGGACGAACCGAGTGCTTCCATGGCCTCCGCCGGCTCGACGAGTTGCCACTCCGCCGGCACCCGCCACGGCTTCGGGTCTCCGAGGCCGAACTCGTTCCGATAAAAGGCCGCGCCGCTCGAAGGCGGTTCCGCCACGTCGAGGAACGGACCGTGCCCGACCAGCACCTTGCCGCCGGACCAGCCGAGAAAAGCCAGCGAGTCGCTCACGGGACCTGCCGGGAGAGCTGCTCGTTCTGCGCGGCGATGATGGTTTCCAGATCCGTCACCCGGTCACCGACCCGCCGGGCGCGGAAGGCGTGGATGGCGAAGCCGATCGCGAACAACAGGCTACCCAGTCCGGAGAAGCCGCCGGTGACCGTCATCCAGACCGCCAGGTGGGAGAAACTCGACGGCGCGGACGGACCCGGTGCCATGATGGGAAACACGAGGAACATCGAAACAACCGCCAAAACCATGCCCAGCGTCGACAGCATCACGCCGATCAGCATGCACCACCAGCCGGGGGTCCGGCCCGCCTTGGCCCAGGCCACGACTCCCACCCAGTAGGCGATCAGCACCGGAAGCGAGGCGAGGCTGCCGAAAAGCCCTCCAAAAAGCATCGAGTTCATCACCACGATTTAGGAAACGCCGGGCCGGTGGTCAACTTCCGGCCGGTTTCGCCAGCTTCAGCTTGCGCCAGTCCGCCTCTTCGAGACAGCAGGGATCCGCCGCCACGCGGTGGCCGGGTTCGATTTCCACCAGCGGCATCTCGAGGCCGATGGTTTCCTCATACTTGGGATGCCCGAGCCGATGCCCGAAGGCACTGCCGGCCGGCGGATCGATCGGCGAGGGCACGTCGCCTTCCAGCAGCACGCGTTTCACCTCGCGCGTCGGGTCCGGGTGCGGGATCGCCGACAGCAGCGCCTTGGTGTAGGCGTGCTTGGGATTCTGATAGATCGTCTCCGAACCGGCGGTCTCGACGATTTTCCCCAGATACATCACCGCCACGCGGTCGGAGATGTGTTTCACCACCGCCAGGTCGTGGGCGATGAAAAGATAGGACAGTCCAAGCTCGCGTTGCAGCTCCAGCAGCAGGTTCAGCACCTGCGACTGCACGGAGACGTCGAGCGCGGAGACCGGCTCGTCGCAGATGATCAGCTTCGGCTCCAAGGCGATCGCCCGCGCGATGCCGATGCGCTGGCGCTGGCCTCCGGAGAACTCGAAAGGGTAGCGATCGGCGCTGGCGGCGGGCAGGCCCACTCGATCGAGCAGCCCGGCGATCTTCTTGCGGCGGTCGGCGGCGGAGTACCCGCCGTGGATGCGGAACGGCTCCTCGAGGATCTCGCGCACGCTGTGGCGGGCGTTGAGCGATTCCACGGGATCCTGGAAAACCATCTGCAGGTCGCGCCGGATCGGCCGCATGCCGAGCGTTCCGGCGCGGGTGATGTCCTTGCCATTGAAGACGATCCTGCCGGCGTTCGGGGGCACCAGCCGGACCAGCGCCTTGGCGACGGTGGACTTGCCGCAGCCGGACTCACCGACCAGGCCCACCGTTTCGCCCGGGGCGATCGAGAGCGACACGCCATCGACCGCCTTGACCACCGCCTTGCGCCGCATCAGCAGGCCGCCGTGGATCGGGAAATGCACCTTCAGGTCCTGGACTTCCAGCAGCTTGCTCATGCCCCCGCCTCCTTTCCTTCGTAGCACACCGGGCACATCTCCACCCAGTGGCCGGCCTTCACCTGCTCGAAGGGCGGGCGCTCGCGCAGGGTCGGTCCTTTCCTCCCCATGCGCTGGCAGAAGCGGCAGCCCGGCACGAACTCGGACAAGGTCGCCACCATGCCGGGAATGGTCGGCAACACCGTCTTGGGCGGCGTTTCCAGGCGCGGGATCGATGCCAGCAGGCCCTTGGTGTAGGCGTGGAGCGGGTTCGCAAAAAGCTCCTTCACCGGCGCCCGCTCGACCACCCGGCCGGCATACATGACCACCACGTCATCGCAGTTTTCAGCGATCACGCCGAGATCGTGGGTGATCAGGATGAGCGCCATGCCCATCTCCTGCTGCAGACGCTTGATGAGGTCGAGGATCTGCGCCTGCACCGTCACGTCCAGCGCGGTGGTCGGCTCGTCGGCGATCAGCAGGTCGGGCCGGCAGGAGAGCGCCATGGCGATGACCACCCGCTGGCGCATGCCGCCGGAGAGCTGGTGCGGGTAGTCGCCCATCCGCATTTCGGGCGCCGGGATGCGCACCAGCCGCAGTAGCTCGATGGCCTCGGCCCAGGCTTTCCGCTGGCTGATCTTCTTGTGCAGCCGCAGGGCTTCCACCAGCTGGCGGCCGATGCGGTGCACCGGATTGAGCGCGGTCATCGGCTCTTGGAAAACGACGCCGATCTCGCCACCGCGGACCTTGCGCAGCTCCTTCGGGCTGATCTTGGTCAGGTCGCGGCCCTGGAACATCACGCGGCCCCCGAGAATCCGGCCGGCCGGTTGGGGCAGCAGGCGCACGATCGACATGGCGGTGACGCTCTTGCCACAGCCGGACTCGCCGACGATTCCCAGCGTGCGACCCTTTTCCACCGAAAAGCCGACCTGATCGACGGCGCGGATCAGGCCCCGCTCGGTGTCGAAGGCGGTGATCAGGCCCTGCACTTCGAGGACGGTCTCACTCATCGCCGCCTCCCTCCTCCTTCGACTCATCCTCCGTCGGCATGGGATCGGGCTCCGCAGCGGGCTGTGGATCCCCCTCCTCCGGGGTGGCGCCTTCCTCCACGGGCGGGGCTTCGGTTTCCTCAGATTCGCTGGAAATACGATATTGATCGTAGACGCGGTTGACCTCGCCGAAGGACTTGCCGGTCCGCATCGCCTCGAGGGTTTCCTTTTTCACCTCCTCATCGATCCAGAACACCTGAGCAATCTCCGGCTCGTCGGCGATCTTGACGTTGAAGTCATCCGGCCAGCGGACCCAGCGCCAGTAGCCGACGCGGTAGAACGGCCGCTGGTAGGCCGGCGACCACACCGCGCGGTCGTGGAAGATGCGCTCGAGCTCGTGGCTGGTGCGGATCACGGTTTCCAGGCTGCGGGCGTTGCGGTTGTCCTCGAGGATCTTGTCCACGTCCTTGTCGGCGAAGCTGGAGAGGTTGTTGGTCATCGGCCGCGGCGTCTTGCCATCGTCCATGAAGGCGTTGCTCGAGTGAAACTGCTGGAAGTAGTCGGGAAACGGTGGGGTGATCGCCCATCCGGCGAAGGCGATCTCGTGCTCCTTGCGGGCGGTCTTCTGGAAGGCGGCGGTGCCGTCGAGCCCCTCGAGCTTGTATTCGACGCCGGCCTTCTTCGCTTCCTCCTTGAGCCGCAGCATCATCGGATCGAGCACCGGGTGCTTGACGTAGGTGATGGTGAAGGAGAGCCGGTCGCCCTTGTCGTTTTTCAGAATGCCGTCATTTCCCCGCCGGGTGTAGCCGGCCCGGGCGAAGGCCTCCAGCGCCTTGGGCACGGAGAAAGGCCGGGCCTGGACGTCCGTCGGAGAGATCTCGCCGAAGCCTTCGCTGAGCAGGTTGAGCCGCTCGGCGTCGCCACGCAGGTCGAGGTCGATGACCTTGCCCCAGTTGGTGGCGTAGCACAGGCCGGTGCGGACATCGAGGTTGTCGAGGGGAGGACGGGCGAAGTTGTAGTAGAGGCCGCGCGAGGGGCGCGGGTAGTCGTTGTAGAAGGTGGCGCGCTCGATGTAGCCCTTGAACACCGGCTCCACCTCGGTCCGCTCGTACCATTTCTTGGCGTCGTTCAGCCAGTAGATGTCGATGTCCCCGCGGAGAAACATCTGGAAGATCTTTTCCTCGTCGCGCACCAGGCGGTACTCGATGCGATCGACGTTGAAACGGTTTTTATAGTACTTCCGGTCCTTCGCCCACCAGTCCTTGACGCGGCTCAGGGAGATCGAGCGCCCCTTCACGATGTCCTCCTCGTGGATCGCGTACGCGCCGGTGGTCGGCCGCGGCCGCCAGTTGTAGCGCTCCTCGAAGTCCGGGCCGAACTCGCGGTAATACTCTTCCTGATAGGGCGTGGCCGCGGCGAAATAGGCGGCCATCGGCTTGGGGAAGGCATTTCGAATGCAGACGTAGTCCTTGCCGTAGGTCGCGATGCCCCAGAACTGCTCGCTGTAGTAGGTGCGGTAAAACGGCTCGGTGAGGTAGGGGGAAAGCGACACGTAGTAGGCCATCATGAAGTCGCCGGAGGTGACCTCCCTGCCATCGGACCAGGTCGCGGCGTCATCGATGTGGTAGTAGACCGTCTGCCCGTCCCCGGCCACCGCCCAGCGGTCGGCCAGGCCGGGGATGATCGCGCCGGTGTTCGGATGGATGCCGACCAGCGCCATTTCCACGTAGTCCCAGTGGAAGGCGCGGAACGAGTTGTTCGCTTCCTTGCCGACGATGCGCAGGGTCGGAGGGTAGGCATTTCCCTGGATGTAGGTGTGGAGCGTGCCGCCCTTGACCGCCTTTTCCGAGCCGAGCTCGGGCTGGTCCATGCCGGTCTCCCAGGTGAGGTCCTGCGGCAGGTCGGACTCCTGCAACTCCTCGAAGTAATCCGGCCGCTGGAGCCGTCGTTCGAGGTCGTCCCGATCACGCCGGGTCTCGGCGTTGTCCGGGTCGGCAGCGAGCTTTTCCTCCAGCTCCTTCTTCCTCTCCGCCAGCTTTTCCCGCGTCTCCGCGTTGTAGCGTTGGTAGAAGGCCTCGCGCTCGGCGGTGTTGTCGTAGGGCGGAAATTCCCGCTCTTTCCGGCAGGCGGTCAGCAGCGGCAGCACGACCGCGACGAGGATGACGGCGAGGTTCCGGATCATTGGTAGGTGGTGAATTTTTTCGGATCGAAGGCCTCGCGGATGGCCTCGCCGACGAAGGTGATGAGCAGCAGCAGCACGACCATGCTGACGAACACGGAGGTCACGATCCACGGTGCGCCGAGGTTCTCGACGCCGTCGTTCAGGATGCGGCCCCAGCTCGGGTAGGTGTCCGGCACGCCGAAACCGAGGAAGTCGAGCGCGGTCAGCGAGGCCACCACGGTGGACACGCTGAAGGGAACCAGCGTGACGATGGTCGAGATGGTGTTCGGCAGGATGTGGCGGAAGATCACCCGCCCGGTGCCCGCGCCGAGAACGCGGGCGGCGCTCACGTAGTCACGCGCCTTTTCCTTGAAGGTCGAGCTGCGCAGATAGATGGCCACGCCGATCCACGAGAAGATGCAGAACACCAGCATGATGGTGCCGAGGTTGATGTTCTCGCGGCCGAGGTTGGCGGTGATGATGAGCACGACGAGCAGGAAGGGCACGTTGCTCATCACCTCGAGCACGCGCTGCATCACCAGGTCGAACCAGCCGCCGAAGTAGCCCATCATCGAGCCGATCGCCGCACCCAGGAGATAGGTCAGCAGCAGGTAGAGGCAGGAGGCCTTGAAAACCACCTGCAAGCCGCCGTAGAGCTGGGCGAGCAGGTCCCAGCCCTTCGAATCCGTGCCGAGCAGGTGGCCGCGGTCCAGACTCGGTGGCAGCGGCATGTAGGTCCTCCGCCTCCACACACCTTCGTCCGGCACCTCGTATCGCGAGGGCACGCTGGTCTCGACCTTCACGCCATCCTCCCAGACCTCGCGGCCGAGGGTGGCCCCGTCCTTGCCGTAAACCTCCGCCGGCCCCTCCGGCTGGCCGTCGCGGATGCGCGCCGTGCGAATGAGGTGCTCCGGTTCGTCCGGATCGTAGGCGTAGGCGAAGCCCTCGTAGAGTTCCGATTCCCCTTCTTCCCGCAGCAAGCCGTTCTCCATCTCCAGCGGCTTCTCCATCCACTCGTCGGAATCGAAGGTCGGATCCCACGGCACCGGCGGCATGAAGACGAGCGTGTCGCCCTCCTTCGATGCCTCCTTCAGCGAGCGATAGTTCGCCTCGTCCTGGCCCTCCATGCCGAAGTCGTTCGCGGTGTAGATCTTCGTCACGAAGGCCGGGAAAAACCACTCCCCCTGGTAGCGCACCGCCAACGCCCGCTTGCCGACGAGCACCTGGTCGGCCATCGCCACCACCAGCAACACCACCAACAGCACGTAGGATCCATAGCCGCGGCCGATCGAGCGGAAGCGCTCCATTTTCCGCACCGTCAGCGGGTTCCAGTGGAACCTGAAACTGCGGACGAGGAAGGCCAGCCCCGCGACCAACATCAGCACGGAAAACCCGAGCCCGATGATCATCGCCTGATGTTCGCGCCAGCTTCCGGCCTCGTAGGTTTCCGGCTTCGCCGAAAACGAGTACAGCCAGCGCAGGGTCGGGACCTCGATCCCCCTGAAGTGGGCACCCGTCGCCACCAAAGCGGCGAGAATCAACAGCAGTCCGGTTCTCCGCGGGAAATTCATCTCACTTGTAGCTCACCCTCGGATCGACCATCGCGACGCACAGGTCCGAGATCACATTTCCCACCAGCACCAGCAGCGATGATACGAACAGCACACCCATGATCACCGGCTCGTCGAACTCGAGGATCGAGCTGAAGCCCAACAGCCCGAAGCCGTTGATGTCGAAAACCTTCTCGATCAGCAGGCTGCCCGAGACGAAGATCAACAGGTTGCCTCCGATGGTGGTGGCGATGGGAATGATCGAATTCCGGAAGGCGTGCCGGAACACCGCCGTGCGGAAGCCCGTTCCCTTGGCGATCGCCGTCCGCACATAGTCGGCGGCCAGATTGTCCATCAGGTTGTTCTTCATCAGCATCGTCATCATCGCGAACGAGCTGATCAGGTAGCAGACCAGCGGGAGAGTCATGTGGTAGGCGAGGTCCTCGACCTTTCCCGTCAGCGAAAGCTGCGAAAAATCGTCGCCCGTGAAGCCGCCGAGCGCGAACCACCGCCACTTCGCCGCCAGGTAGACGACGAGCAGGGCGCCCAGCGCGTAGCCCGGGATCGCATAGCCGGCGAAGACCACCAGCGAGCTCAGGCTGTCGAGCCACGTCCGGTGCTTGATCGCCTTCACCACCCCGAGCGGCAGGCAGATGGCATACACCAGCACCAGCGAGATGCCGCCGAAGGCCAGCGAAACCGGGATGCGGTCGAGAATCATGCTCCACACCGGATCCTGATACTTGCGGGAGAAACCCAGGCTGCCCTCCAGCAGGCCGGCGTAGCGGGGCTGGTAAAGCACCGCCCTCGGCTCCGGCATTTTCCCCAGCTCCATGCCCTCGACCCAGCGGCTCCAGCGCTTTTCCTGATCCTCCGGCGAGATGATCCGCGCCTCCCAGCCGCTGATGTCGATCCCCTTCGGCGCCACCAGCCGGGCGTCGCCGTCCTCGTTGACGATCGTCACCTCGTCGATCGTCCCCGGCAGCGGGATCTTCACCTCGTTCTTTCCTGCCGGAAATTCCTTCCCGAGCTTGTTGGTGTCCCGCGGCAGCACGCCCAGCCACTCGAGATAGGCCCGCACGATGCCCTTGTCGCGGTCGTAGGACTCCTCGATTTCCAACACCTGCGCGGCCGTCAGGGAAAAGTTCGTCTCCGCCCGGCTGCGCTTGGCGTTGTCCCCCATCATGCGGGAAAGCGCCTGCTGCACGGGTCCGCCGGGGGTCACCCGGATGATCGCGAACACCAGCAAGGTGATCCCGATCAGCGTGACCGGGATGAGCAGCAGGCGTCGGAGGAAGTAGGCTTTCAAAAGGGCGGGCGATGAAGCAGCGGCTGTGCCCTTCTAGCCTCGATCCCCGCCCTTGCAAGCCGCGGATGCCAGCGATGCCGGGGGAGGGAAACCGCGGGTCCCCGGGAAGAGGCGAGAGGCACCGAGCTTCCCATCCACCCGGCGAACCGCCATTTCGCCACTTTTTCCCTGCCAAGGTGGCCCGCGGACCGCTAACTCACGGCCGAGTCATGCCACGTCGCCTTTTCACCCTCGCCGTCGCTGCCCTCGCCCTCGCTTCGTGTTCCCGGGAATCCCAGGTGGAACGCGCCACCCGCGAGGGCGTCCTCATCGTCGGCAATTCCGTGGAGCCCAAGGGCCTCGATCCCCAGGTCGTCTCCGGCGTGGCGGAGAGCAACCTGATGCGCGCCCTGTTCGAGGGGCCGGTGTCGTTCGACCCCGTCGATGACGCCGCCTACCGCCTGACCGGGGCCGAGTCGCTCGAGCCCGACGAGACCGCGACCCGCTGGACCATCCACCTCCGCCCCGAGGCCCAGTGGTCGGATGGCATCCCGGTCACCGCGCGCGATTATGTGTTTTCCTATCACCGGATGCTCCACCCGGAGTTCGGCGCGAAGTACGCGGAAATGCTCTACTTCATGAAAAACGCCGCCGCCTACAATGAGGACCAGCGCGGTGAGATCCTGTTCCGCATCTCCCCGCCTGCGGGCGGCCCGAGCTGGGACGAGGTCAGCGCCGTTCAGTTCCGCCCCTTGGAAAAATGGCCCGAGGGCCTGGGCGGCGGCCGCAGCCTCGCGGAAATCAAGGGCATCGAGTGGGCCACCGCGCCGGATGGAGATCGCAAGCTCATCGCCCTGGCAAAGGGGCTCGATTCGCTGGGCAAGGAGCAGCTGGAGTGGATCGCCGCGGATCCCGCCACCCGCTTCCCCTGGCCGGAGGGCTTCGGCCGCGGGCGGGAGGTGATCGATCGCCTGCTCGCCCACCAGGGGCAGGACCTCTGGGACCTCGCCCAGGTCGGCGTGGAGGAAATCAACGACCTCACCTTCGCCATCACGCTGCGCGGGCCGACGCCCTACTTTCCCCAGATCCTCAAGCACTACACCTGGGACCCCGTGCCCCGCCACGTGGTGCTCCAGCACGGCAAGATGAGCGACAAGAGCAACCCGTGGGCGAAGCTCGAGAACATCGTCACCAACGGCCCGTTCCAGCTCAAGTCGTGGCAGCTCACCGACCACATCGAGGTCGAGCGCAACCCGCTCTACTGGAACGCCGCCGAGGTCACGCTCAATGGCGTGCGCTTCCTGCCCATCACCAACTCCTACACCGAGGCCCGCATGTTCCGCGACGGGCAGCTGCACATCTCCTACACCGCCCCGCCGGAGGTCATCGACCTGATGAAGGAGATCGACCCCACCGTGCTACGGCAGGAGCCATACGTCGGGACCTTTTTCTACCGCTGCAACACCGAGCGCAAGCCGCTGGACAACCCGAAGGTGCGCGAGGCGCTGGCGCTGGCGATCGATCGTGAGGTGATCTGCGGCAAGATTCTGAAAGGCTACAAGCCGGCCTGGGGGATCACGCCGCCGATGGTCGGCTACGAGGTGGCCGAACGTGAGACCCGTAACGTCGAGAAGGCCCGCAAGCTGCTCGCGGAAGCCAATTTCCCGGAGGGGCAGGGATTTCCCCGCCTCAAGGTCCTGCTCGCCAGCCGCGAGACCGCGGCCACGGTGGCCCAGGCGGTCCAGGCGATGTGGGCGCGCGACCTCGGCATCCAGGTGGAGATCGAGAACAAGGAATGGACCGCCTATCTCGAAGCCACCCAGACCGGCGAGTACGACCTCGCTTCCGGCGGCTGGATCGGCGACTACCTCGACCCGCTGACCTTCCTGGAAATGTGGACCAAGGGGAACGGCAACAACAACACCGGCTGGTGGAGCCCGGACTTCGAGGACCTGCTGCGGCAGTCCCACCAGGAGCCGGACCCGGCCAAGCGCTACGAGCTGCTGAAGCGCGCCGAGAACCTTTTCCTCGATGAAAAACCCGTGCTCATCATCGCGTGGTATTCGCGGAACTACCTCATCGACCCCGCCGTCAAGGGCTGGAACCCGCTGCTTCTCGACAATCACCCTTACGACAAGATCCGGCTCGAGCCGGTCGCCCGCTGATCCGCCATGCTCCGCATCATCCTCAGCCGCCTCGGCCAGGGACTCATCACCCTGCTCGTGCTCGTCACGCTCACCTTTTTCCTCGTCCGGCTCATGCCGGGCAATCCCTACACGGACGAAAAAGCCGTCCCGCAGCACATCAAGGAAAAGCAGATGGAACAGGGCGGCCTCGACAAGCCCGCGCCCGTCCAGTTCGCGCTCTACCTGAAAAACGTCCTCCACGGCGACCTCGGCGAGCTTTTCCGCAAACCCGGCGTGCAGGTCGCCGAGGTGATCCGCCAGTCCTTCCCCGTGTCCGCCTGGCTGGGCCTCATGTCGATCGGCATCGCCCTCATGATCGGCTTGCCGGCGGGGGTCATCGCCGCGGTGAAAAAGAACGGCCCGCTCGATTACGCCTGCCTGGCCGCGGCCATGACGGGCATCTGCCTGCCCTCGTTCGTCATCGGCCCGCTGCTCGCCGTCACCGCCGGGCTGAATCTCGGCGTACTCCACGTCGCCGGCTGGAACACGCCGGCGGATTGGATCCTGCCCGCCTTCACGCTGGGCATGGTCAATGCCGCCTACATCGCCCGCCTCACCCGCGGCGGCATGCTCGACGTGCTCAACCAGGACTACATCCGCACCGCCAAGGCGAAAGGCGTGCCCGGCCCGCGGATCGTCGTCCGCCACGCCCTGCGCGGCGGCCTGATTCCGGCGGTGGCCTTCGTCGGCCCCGCCTTCGCCGGCATGATCTCCGGCTCCTTCGTCATCGAGACCATCTTCCAGGTCCCCGGCATGGGGCAGCACTTCATCAATGCCACCACCGACCGCGAATACTCGCTGCTCCAAGGCCTGGTGCTGTTCTACGGCTTCCTGATCATCGCCGCGAACCTGCTTTCCGACCTCGCCCAGATGGCCCTCAACCCCCGCCTGCGCGGCGCCTGATTTTTCCCCATGTCCTCACCCGCTCCGAAGATCGAAAAGGGCTCCTCGCTGTGGCGCGATGCCTGGCACCGCCTCGGCCGCAACAAGGCCGCGATGGCCAGCTTCTGGATCATCATCATCATCGCCGCCCTGTGTTTCCTCGGCCCCGCCGTGCTGCCGCTGCCCTCGCCCTCGGTCATCGATCTCGACCAGCCGGCCGGCTCGCCTTCCGCCGCGCACTGGTTCGGCACCGACTACCTCGGCCGCGACCTCTTCGCCCGCGTGCTCTATGGCGGCCGCGTCTCGCTGCTGGTCGGCCTCGTGGCCACCAGCGTGGCCGTCGTCATCGGCCTCATCTACGGTGCGATTTCCGGCTATGTCGGGGGAAAGCTCGACGACTTCATGATGCGCTGCGTCGACATCCTCTTCGCGCTGCCCTTCCTGGTGCTCGTGATCCTCTTCTCGCTGGTGGTCGATGAGCCCGCCTCCACCTTCACCGAGTGGGTGATCGATACCACCGGCTGGCCGCGCGACGACGTCGCCCCGATCACCACCCTGATCCCGCTCTTCATCGCAATCGGGGCCATCGGCTGGCTGACCATCGCCCGCATCGTCCGCGCGCAGGTCATGACCTACAAGAAGCAGGAATTCGTCGAGGCCGCCCGCTCGCTGGGCCTCGGCAACGGGCGCATCCTGTTCCGCCACATCCTGCCGAACGTCATCGGGCCGGTCATCGTTTATACGACGCTTGCCGTACCTGGGATCATGCTGCTGGAAAGCGTGCTGTCCTTTCTCGGCCTCGGCGTCAAGCCGCCCAACAGCTCGTGGGGCATCCTGATCAAGGAAGGTGCCGACCGCATGGAGACCAACCCGCTGCTGCTCTTTTTCCCGGCGCTGTTCTTCTCCTCCACCCTGTTCGCCCTGAACTTCCTCGGCGACGGCCTCCGCGACGCCCTCGACCCGCGCTCGTCGAAGGATTGAAGATGGTGGATGGAAGATTTTAGATTGCTGGTCGGCACCGCGGAGTCGGAGACCTCGCCCCTCCCGAGGACTTCCGTCCTTGTCCCCGGGCCCCGAACCGGCTCATCTACCATCTAACATCCACTATCCACCATCTTCTTCATGAGCCTGATCCGCGACATGCCGGACGATGAGCGTCCGCGGGAAAAGCTGGCCCGCCTCGGCCCCGCGGCGCTGGACAACGCCGAGTTGCTCGCCCTTTTCCTGCGCACCGGCGTGAAGGGAAAGAGCGCGATCCAGATCGGGCGCGACATCCTCCGTCACTTCGGCTCGCTGCACGCCCTCGGCGGGGCCGGCCTGCCCGCCCTCCAGTCCTGCCCCGGCCTCGGCCTGGCCAAGGCCAGCCAGCTCGCCGCCGCCTTCGAGCTCGGTGCCCGCCTCGCCCGCGAGCGGATGAACGCCGTGCCGCTCGACTGCCCGGAGCGCATCCACGAAGCCTTCGCCCCGCAGCTCGCCCACCTGCCGCACGAGAAACTCCTCGTCGCCATGGTGAACTCGCGGCTGGAACACATCGCCACCGCGGAAATCACCAGCGGCACGCTCACCGAGACCTCGGCCCACGCCCGCGAGGTGCTGCGGCCCGTCCTGCTGCACCACGCCTGGGGCTTCGTGCTGGTCCACAACCATCCCTCCGGCGACCCGCGCCCGAGCACGGCCGACCTGGACTTCACCCGCCGCCTCGACGAGGCTGCCGGCATTTTCCAGATCCGGCTGCTCGATCACCTCATCATCGGCCGCCCGTCGGACTTCCGGGAGCCCTACTTTTCGTTCCGCGAGGCCGGGCTTTTCGACCGCAAGAAGTCCGGGGATTGACCCTCGGGCAGCGGGGAGCCGTTTGATTTCCCGGGTGCAGCGGCAAATTTTTTGGCGGTTGGCGTCGGTCCGCCCCGCATGTCGAGAAGAGGGCGGTCCCTGTCGTGACCCCCTTCTCCAACCAAAAACGCTACAACCTGATGAAACCTCCCCACCGAATGACGCGGATCCTGCCAGCCATCCTGGCACCGCTCTGCTTCTCCACCGGCCACGCCGCCACGGTGTTTGCCGATGATTTCAGCGAACCCGACGGAACCACCATCATCGGCAAGGCCCCCGACGTGGGCTCGGCCTGGACCGGAACCGCCCCGACCATCAGCGCCGGCACCTTCGACACCACGGGTGCGGGCCGCGCGGCCTTTGCCAACTTCAGCGTCGCTCTCGGCGCCGGCCAGGTGCTGACGCTGACCTACGACACCCTCCTGCCCGCGGGCGGGGCGTTCTTCACCGGCGGCTATGCGGGCGTGAGCCTCTACGCCGGCGGCAGCGAGCAGGTTTTCACCGGCGACCTCGGCATCGACACCTTCTGGGGCGTCGATCAACCGGCGGTGGGCGGTGCCCATGCCAGCACCGACAACACCGCGGCAACGACCGCCACGCTGACCTACTTTTTCGACACCGGCGCGTGGTCGTTCACCACGCTCTCGGGCGCCAACCTTTCCGGCACGGGCGTGAGCGGCGTGGCATTCGACCAGCTCCGCATCGCCAACGGCAACGGCGGCGACATCAGGGTCGACAACCTGATGGTCGACATCAGCGCCGTGCCGGAGCCTTCGGCCGCCCTTCTGCTCGGCCTCTCCGCGGCCGGGATCGGGCTGCGCCGCCGCCGTGCCTGAGTTTCATGATGTTCTCCCATCGTCGGCCGGGTTCCGTCCTGGCCGGCGATTTTTTTCCGCCGCATCCAGCGCTTTTTCCATGACCCGCACCCACACCTCCGTCGCCTGCGCGATCGTTTCGACCGCCCTTTTTTCCCCTTCGCCCGCGGCCGAGATCGGCTCGGATTTCTTCGACTACCCCGCTGGCACGATCGCCGGACGATCGGGCGGCGAATCCTGGGACTGGAACGCAGTCACCGCCAGCCACACCGGCACGAACTCGGACTGGAACGCCGCCTTCGGCTCGCCGCAGGTCACCGAGGGGGCGCTGCGCACGGACGATTCCGGCGCGCTGCGCGAGTTCAACGGACCCGGCGAGGGCCTCGGCAGCGACGAAGGCCTCGGCGCGCTGCGCGACTCCGGGCTGCTCTACTTTCGCGTAAAGTCCACCCAGCGCGCCCAGCAGATGTGGTCGGGCTTCAGCTCGTTCGACTTCGGCAGCGAGCGGATCTTTTTCGGCCAGCCGGGCGGTCAGGGGAACTTCCATCGTTTCGGCATCGTGCAGGGCGGCCAGACGGCGCTCGGCGTGAAGGAGGCGGAGACCGACCGCAGCTACGACCTGGTGGCGGAAATCAACCACCGCTCGAACACCCTGCGCCTGTGGGTGGATCCGGTCGATGGCAACGCCGCGCCGGAAGTGGAAAAGCACCGCAGCGGCAGCCATTGGTCGACTTCCGTCCGTCTCGCGTCGGGCGGAGTGACCGACTGGGATGACCTGCAGGTCGCCAGCTCGTGGTCCGACCTCGGCCTCGCTCCCGCCACCGGTCCGCTGATGGCGGAAACCTTCGCCGGCTATGCCATCGCGGATCTTCCCGGGCAGGCCGTGCAGGGCGAAGGGTTCGGCGTCGGCTCCACCTGGGCGGGCGACAGCTCCGACGAGTCGCGCATCGAGGCCAGCTCGCTGTTTCACGCCGGCGTGCTGCCCGGCGGCGGCATGCTGGTGACCTCCGGCAACGGCGGCAGCGGCTCCACCGCTCCGCTCGACACCGGGGCCTTCGACCGCGCCGGATTGCTGGGAAACGATGGCAGGATCGGCGGCGCGGAGGTCGACGGCACGCTCTACTTCACCTTCCTCGGCCGCTCGCGCACCGGCGCCGGCGAGAATGCCTTCGGCGGGCTGCACTTTTACCTCGGCGATGACGAGCGGCTGCTGGTCGGAAACGCCTGGCCCGAAGCGAACTTCGTGGCCTCCGCCGAACAGTCGGCGACCGTGATGCCGCTGGCCAGCGCGCAGGCGGACGCCGGCAGCTACGAAGCGATCGATGCCGACAGCCACCTGTTCGTCGGCCGGATCGACTTCCACGCCGGCGCGCCGGACGACCTGACGGTGTGGCTCGATCCCGACCCGAAGGTCGCCGAAGCCGGCCAGGCCGCCGTTTTGACCAGCCACACGGATGCCTTCGAGGATCTCGCCTTCGATGCCGTCCACCTGCGCAGTGGCAACGCCGGCGCGTGGGAATTCGACGAGCTGCGGATGGGCACCACCTGGGCCTCGGTGATGCCGCCGACCTACGAGGGCGATCTGGTCCGCGTGCAGGCGCTCGGCGAGCGGCTGGTGCGCGTCGAACTCCGCGGACCCGAGGGTTTCGAGGATCGCGAGACCTTCACCGTGGTCGGCCGCGACTGGTCCGAGATCCCCACCACGACCACCCACGCGGACGGCGAAACCGTGGTCGCCACGGATTTCTACAAGGTCCGCATCCCGGACCACGCGACCTCGCTGGAGGGCATCCGGGTGGAAACGCCGGCCGGCGAGCTGCTGCATGAGTTCACCGGCGAGCTGCCGACTTCCCGCTATCTTCCCCAGCCTGCCCAGCACGAATCCAGCTGGTGGATGGCCGACCACCCGCGCCTCGTCCCGCCAGCCTGGGGCGCCACGCCGCCGCCGGATCACTCGGATCCGCAATCCGGCTGGGACCTTTCGAACAACGCGCCGGACGCCTACGTTTTCCTGCTGCCGGAGGGCGTGGACGACCGCTTCCGCGCCGACTTCCTGCACCTCACCGGCCCGGTCCCGCTGCCGCCGCTGTCGACCTTCGGCCTGTGGGACAGCCGCTATTTCCCCTACTCGGAAACCTCGGCCCTGGAGGTGATCGATACCTATCGCGAGAAGCAGATCCCGCTCGACATGTTCGTGGTCGATACCGACTGGCGGGTCGGTGCCTCGGACGGCTACGGCGTGGCGACCGACCTGTTTCCGGACATGGAGCGATTCCTCGACAGCGCCCACGCCCGGCACGTCGGCGTGATGTTCAACGACCACCCCGAACCGGTCGCCCCGACCGCGCTCGATCCCCACGAACTCGACTACCGCTGGGACGGCCTGAGCTCGATCCTGGCCATGGGCGGCGACGTCTGGTGGTACGACCGCAACTGGCACACCACCCTGCCCGAACCGATGCCCGGCATCAGCAAGGAGGTGTGGGGCATGCGCCTGTTTCACGACATGACCGAGCGCTTCGCGCCGCAACGCCGGCCGCTGATCATGACCAACGTGGACGGCATCGACAACGGTGCCTGGAACGCCCCGTCGCACCCCGCGGCACACCGTTTCCCGATCTGGTGGACCGGCGACATCTACAGCCCGTGGTCCGATATGGCCCGCGCGGTGGCCAACTCGACCAACAGCGGCATCGAGCGCATGATGCCCTACGTCCACCCGGACTGCGGCGGCCACAACACCAACCCGACGCCCGAGGGCTACGCCCGCTGGGTCCAGTTCGGCTCGCTGTGCCCGGTGTTCCGGCTCCACGGCGGCGCGCGGGAAATCCGCTACCCGTGGGCCTACGGCGAGCGCGCCGAGGCGATCGCCAAGGACTACACGCAGCTCCGCTACCGCCTGCTGCCGACGCTCTACTCGGCCGCCGACCACGCCCGCACGACCGGCCTGCCGATCCTGCGCCGCTGCGATCTTGAATGGCCCGACGAGCCGGAAGCCTCCGACCCGCACCAGTATCTGCTCGGCGATGACCTGCTGGTCGCGCCGGTCACCCAGCCCGGCACCGAGCTGGCCGGGTTCGCGGGCGGCCTGCTGCACAGCGAGGAAAACGGAGGCCAGCCGGGACTTCACGCGGCCTACTTTTCGAACACCGACCTCGAGGGCAGCCCGGCGCTGGAGCGCATCGACGCCGCGGTCGACTTCGACTGGGGCACCGGCGCGCCCGGACCCGATGTGCCGGCCGACGGATTTTCGGTCCGCTGGACCGGCTTCCTCGGTCCGTTTCCGGAAACGGGCGACTTCACCATCGCCGCCACCTCGGATGACGGCGTGCGCGTGTGGATCGGCGACCAGTTGCTGGTCGATGCCTGGATGCCGCAGGAAAACACCTACCGCACCGGCAGCATCGCCGTGACCGCCGGCCAGACACTGCCGGTGCGCGTCGAGTACTACGAGGGTGCGGGCCAGGCGTCCGTCCGCTTCGGCCAGGCGGTGCCGGCACCGACCTCGTTCTGGCTGCCGCCGGGCGAGTGGGAGGACCTGTGGACCGGCGAGCGCATGACGGGCCCGCAGACGGTCGAGAAACCCTACGTCCTCGAGCGTTGTCCCATCTTCGCCCGCGCCGGCGGCGCGGTGCTGACCGTGCCGACCATGCAATACACCGGCGAAAAACCCTGGGACCACGTCCTCGTCGATGCCTTCGCCCCCGCCGCCGATGGCGAAACGAAGCGCGTGATGTACGAGGACGAGGGTCATTCGGTCGACTACCTTTCCGGCGCGTGCCGGCGGACCACGGTGACCACCCGCCAGGCCGGGGATTTCCTGACCGTGAAGATCACGCCGGCGGAAGGCGGCTTCCCGGAAGCCATCACCGAGCGCGCGTGGACGGTGCGCATCCACCTGCCCGCCGGCACCCCGCAGGGCAGCGCGATGCTGAACGGCGAGCGGCTCGACTGGGACGGCGGCGTGGCGCGCTGGATCCCCGGCGGTGGCGATGCCGACGACTCGATGCCGCTGGAAGGCGCGGATTCACGCTCCTTGTCCGGCCCGGTGGTGGAGGTGGAAATCCCGGCCTCTCCGGTAGCCCGCGAGCAGCTGGTGAAGATCGGACCCCCGGATGCCGATGGCGATGGCCTTCCCGACGCGGTCGAAGGCAGCGGCGATGCCGACCACGACGGCATCCCGAACTACCTCGACACCGATTCCGATGGCGACGGCCAGGACGACCAGACCGAGGCCGCCGCCGGCACCAACCCGCTCGATCCGGCGGAGTGGTTCCGCATCGAGACCTTCGAAAAAAGCAACACCGAGATGGTGAAGATCATCCTTTCCGGCAAAGCCGGGCGGATCTACCGGATCGAGCAATCGCCCACCATGGCCACCGACACCTGGGACATGCTCGGCGAGCCCCACGGGCCGCTGGCCGACAACACACAGCTCGTTTTCGAGATGCCGATCGCGGCCAAGTCCCGCTTCTATCGCGTGGAGGCTTCCGAGCCCTGATCGCCCGAGGCTTCGCGGATCAGGTGCCGGGCGAGCGCCCAGTCGAACCACGCCGAGTCGGCCGGCCGGCCATTGACGAAATCGTTGCCCGCGCAGCCGACCTCGATGCGCTTCGCCTCGTCGAGCTCGGCCGCCGCCTCGGCGGTTTTGCCGGCTTTCTGCAGCGCCAGCGCCAGCGTGGCGCGCAGCGAGGTGAGGCACGAGGTCTTGGCATCCGTGCAGTTCAGGCCGATGGCGCAGAACTTCGCCGACTCGTCGAAGTTCCCCGCCCGCAGGTGGTAGAGCGCGAGCGAAAGCGAGGACCAGCACGGGTAGGGCGTGGTCCGCGGATCGCCCAGCACCTCGGCCGACTCGGCCAGCTTCGCCATCATCTCCGGCTCCGCGGGCACGGCGCAGCAGACCTTCAGGAAATGCTCGGCCCCGTACTGGGTCGTGGCCGGCGCGTAGCGGTCGACGATCTCGCTACGAAACTTATAGTAGTCCGGGTGGTTGCAGTGCAGCAGCCCCAGCCCGCAGGCCATCAGGTCGGAGCCCTCGAGGATGCGGATCGGCTGCTCGAGGCGGTTCGCCTGGATCAGCAGCAGGAAGCACTGCAGCGCCTGGTCCCAGCGGTCGTGCGCCGCATTCCAGTCGCCCAGCGCGCGGAACACGGTGGCCGCCTCAAGCGAGGGCTCGATCGATGACAGCGGGTAGCGCTGCCGCAGATCGTCGGCCTCCGCCACGCGGTCCTGGTCGAGCAAAAACGCGACCCGCGCCAGGTTCGAGCGCGCGTCGGCCTGGCGGCGCAGGCGCGATTCCTCGTTGCGCGCGTGCTCGGCCTCGACCTTGAGCCGTGACTGCTCGTCGAGCGCCATCCGCTCACGCTTGTAGAGCGCGGCGGTGACGGCGAAGCCGGTCACCAGCAGCACCGCCAGCAGCAGGCCCACCGCACAGGCCGCGCGGTTGCGGCGGACGAATTTCCGCAGCAAATACGTGCGGCTCGGCGGGCGGGCGGTGACCGGCTGGTGGCGGAGGAAACGCCCGATGTCGAGCATCAGGCCGTGGACCGTCTGGTAGCGCCGCGACCTCTGGCGCTCGGTCGCTTTCATGACGATGCCGCCGAGGTCTCCGGCGACGGCCGCGATCAACTGCCGCGGCTCGCGATTTCGCGCCGCGGCCACCTGCTCCAGGCGGGCCGGCTCCATCTTCGCGCAGATCTTCGAGGGCGGCGCGATCTCCTGGTGGAGGATCCGCTCGCGGATGGCCGAGACGCCGAGGCCCGCCAGCTCGTCGGCCGCGTGCGGCGTGCGGCCGACCAGCAGCTCATAGAGCAGGATGCCCAGGCTGTAGATATCGCTGCGCGTGTCGGTATCGAGCCCGGCCAAGTCGATCTGCTCCGGGCTCATGTAGGCCGGCGTGCCGAAAAGCTGGCCGTGGAAGGTGATGACCTTGCGCCGCGAGCCGGCCGGATCGGCCATCTTGGCGATGCCGAAGTCGATCACCTTCGGGTGCGGCCGGCCGCCATCGGTGCCAACGAGGACGTTCGACGGCTTGATGTCGCGGTGGATGATGCCCTTCTGGTGGGCGTGCTCGATGGCCTCGCACACCTGCGTGAAAAGCTCGAGCCGCTCAGGGATGCCGAGGCGGTTGCGATCGCAGTAGTCGGTGATCCTCTCGCCCGCCACGAGTTCCATCACGAAGAACGGCCGCCCGGAGGCCGTCGCGCCGGCATCGATGACCCGCGCGATGTTCGGGTGGTCCATCAAGGCCAGCGTCTGGCGCTCCGACTCGAAGCGGGCGATCATGGTTTCGGTGTCCATGCCGGCGCGCAGGATTTTCAGCGCCACCCGGCGGCGGATCGGCACGCTCTGCTCGGCCTCGTAGATCACGCCGCTGCTCCCCTCGCCCAGCCGCGAGATCAGCCGGTAGCCGCCGACCTCGTCTCCCGGTTGTTCGTTTCCGCCCCGCGCCCGGCCCGGAGTGTCCCGGCCCTCGCACCACTCCACCGCCAGCTCGCCGCGCTCCTCGTCGGCTTCGAGGAAGAACTGCATCGACTCCCGGCTCGCCACCACCAGCTCGGCCATCGCCCGGCGGGCACCCGGGTCGTGGCCCAGGCAGTGGTCGAGGAATTGCTCCAGCGCCACGGGATCGTCAATCGACAACGCCACCTCGAGGATGGCGTGGTCCACCTCGTCGCGGCGGTCCTCGTCGTTCATGGGAAACCTAGGCCCGGGTGCTGTCCGCGGCCATCATCTGATAGAGCCGGCCGCGGGCGAACATCCACTGGCGCTCCACCGAGCGCAGGCTGCGGCCGACGATTTCCGCGACCTCCTTGTTGTCGAGGCCGCCGTAGAATTTCAGCAGCACGATCTTCGCCGACAGCGGATCGACGCGCTCCAGCTCGGTCAGGCAATCGTGGATCGCGAGCACTCGGTCGTCGCCGTATTCCATCGATTCGTCGGGCTCCACCTCGTCGCGCTGGCGCTTTGCGGCCTGCTTGGCGCGGGCGCGGTCGACCAGGATGCGACGCATCGCCTGCGCCGCCGCGCCGAAGAAGTGAGCCCGGTTTTCCCAGGTGACCAGGCGTCCGCCCGAGAGCCGCAGCCACGCCTCGTGGACCAGCGCGGTGGGCTGCAGCGTGAACTGGCGGCTCTCCCGCCGCAGCCGGTCGGAGGCGATCCGGCGCAGCTCCTCGTAGACCAGAGGAAGGATCTCCTCGGTCGTCAGCGGCTGCTCCACCGCCCCGAGCGCGGATTTTTCCGGATCGTGCATACAATTTCCCTAGAATTCGCGGCTGCCGCCGGCAAGGTAATTCCGGGTCCGCGAGTTTCTCAGAGCCTCCAGCGAATCACCTTGGGGGCGCGGAATTCCGCCCCTCCTAACCAGCCGGCTTTCCCCTTGCCGCTGGGCTTCCGGCCTCCTAGCCTCCGCCCGCTATGAGCCGGAAACTCCACCGCCCGATCGCCGCTACGCTCGCGTTGGCCACGCTGGCGGTCTCGCAGGTTCCGCTCACGGCCCAGCAGCCGGCGCCGCCGGCCAGCGCGCCCGCTTCCTTCGACCCGTCCGACGTGTATTTCCAGGGTTGGCTGCTCTGCAACGACGCCGAAAAGCTCGCCAAGCAGGGCCAGGCCACCAAGTCCCTGGAGAAATACCGCCGCGCCGCCGAGTTGTTCGACACCATCTCCCGCACCTTCCCGGAGTGGAAAAAGAACATGGTCGAAAGCCGCCGCCGCAAGGTTTCCGACGGCATCGCCGCGGTGTTTCCCGATGCCCGACGCGAGCAGCAAAAGAAGGACAGCGTGATGGCCGAGCTGGAAGGCGGCACCTGGCGCAGCGGCACGCCCGATGACGAAGGCACGCTCGACACGCTGCCGGTGGCACCCATCGAGTCCGCCCAGCCGGTGGAAACGCTGGCCTCCCGCCGGATCCGCGACTTGCAGAGCCAGGTCGAAACTCTCAAGAAACAGATCGCCGACGGCAGCGCCAACGGCCAGACCGACCACCAGCGCGATCAGGCGGTGGCCGAGCTGCAGGGTGCCCGCGCGGAGCTCGACCGGCTGCGCCGCCAGACCGCCGAGGCCCCGATGCAGGGCGAGGTGGAGGCCCTTGCCCGCCGGATCGACAAGCTGGAAGCCGAAAAGGCGGTGATGGGCCGCGCGCTCGATGCCAGCCGCAAGGAAACCGAGGAGGCCCGCGGCCAGGTCGAGGCGCTGACCAACGAGCGCGCCCGGCTGCTCGGCCAGATCGACCAGATCAAGCAGGAGCTTTCCGACACCAAACGCGACCTCGAGACCGAGCGCGCCGCCTCCAACCAGGTGGTCGCCGGCCAGCTGAAGCAGATCCAGTCCCTGCAGAAGACCATTTCCGAAAAGGACGCCCTGCTGGTGGAGGCGGACAAGACCATCGACCGCCTGCAGTCCGAGCTGACCGAACTCCGCGCCTCCTACGAGGACGTGCAGGAGGAACGCAACGAACTGCTGCGCGAGCGCGACCAGATGGCCGCCCTGCTCAAGCTCAACAAAGCCGGCCAGCTGCAGGAGGTCATCGACCAGAACCTCGCGCTCGACCGCGAGCTGCGCGAGACGAAGAAGCGCTTCGAGACGCTTCAGGAAGACAACGACGCCACCAAGGAAGACCTCACGCTGGCCTTGCGCGACCTCGCCATCTCCAAGATGCGCATCCAGGAGTACCGCCAGGAAAACCGGGAGCAGCAACAACGCCTCGCCGACCTCCAGAGCCGCTTGCGCCACGAGGTCGCCTCAGTGGACGAGCACGCGGTGAACCCGGACGAGGCCACCATGCTGCGCGGCATCCTCGAACGGCAGCTCAAGGTGCAGGAGAAACGCAGCGAGGCCCGCGACCTGCTCATGCAGGCCCTTGATGATTCAGCCAAGCAGGATCCGGAAATCCACCGCGCGCTCGATATTTTCCAGGGCGCGGAGCTGAATCTTTCCCCCGAGGAACTGCAGGTGATCGAGGGTCAGGTGGTCGATGGCACCATCATCTCGCCGTGGGCGAAACCACGGTCGGAAGTCGAGCGCAACCTGGCCGATCTGACCCGCGAGCTGCAGCCTTACGAAGCCGCCGGTCTGCGGGCCTATCGAAACGGCCGCCTGCACGCCGCGCGCGAGGCCTTCGAGATCATGATCGATCGTAACCCGGGCGACGATTCGGCGATGTGCAAGCTGGGCCTGGTGCAGCTGAAGCTCAACGAGCCGATCGCCTCCGCGGACCTGTTCCGCCGCGCCACCGAGCTGGATCCGAAGAACCCCTTCGCCCACCGCATGCTTGGCTACGTGCTGGGCAGCCTGGGCGACCTCGGCGAGTCGATCAGCGAGACGCGGAAGGCGATCGAGCTGGCGCCGACCCACGGCCTGTCCCACTTCCAGCTCGGCGACCTGCTTTTCAAGAGCGGCGACCTGGCGGGCGCCGAGGACGCCTACGAGATGGCGATTTCCTGCAATCCGAACCTGGCCGAAGCCCACTACAACCGGGCCATCCTGCTCAACCGCCTGGGGCGCAAGCAGGACGCCGCGGAAGCCTATGGCAAGGCGCTCCAACTCGGCGCCCCGCCGAACCCGGACCTCGAGTCCAAGATCGGCGCCTTGCCCTGATCTGCCTCAGCCTTCGTCCTCGCCCGCGCAGCAGGCACCGCCGGAAACGTAGCAGTCCTCGCAAATCCAGCGCTCGCCGAACTGCAGCTCGGTCGGCGCGCCGCACCGATCGCAGCGCGGGGTCTCTTCAGTGGTGGTCATCGGAGCGGTGCTTCTTCGACTCGCGGACCATTTCCAGGTCCTTGTCGATCACATCCTTGGCGCCGGCGAAGACTTTCCCGGCCGCGGGGAACACGTGTTTCACCGCCGCTTTCCAGCCGATCACGGCGAAAAAGATGACGCCTGCGAGAAACGCGAGGTCACCGATGAATCCGCGGAAGCCGGGAGCCCAGTCGACCCCGTATTTCACGCCGATCCCCACCGCCACCAAGGCCGCCAGCGCGATGAGCGCGCGTTTCACCTGCCTCAGCTCGGCCACAAAATCGGGAGTCTCGTTCATGGGCGGAGCACTCTAACCGCCATCCCGCGGATCCGCGAGGGCGATCTCCCGGGAAGTCACCACTCGCCGGAGGGTTTGTAGATTTTCTGGCCCGCGCGCACCGGCCCGCGGATCTCCGGCGCGCCGTGGCGGGAATTGAAATCGAACGGCTGGATGTGGATCTGCCGGTCCCAGCCCGCTCCGGCGTGGCGCGCCACGTGGTAGACGATCCAGTGCTCCCGCCCGTCCGGAGACACGGTGAACGAGGCGTGGCCCGGCGAGATCACCTTGCTGCTGCCCTCGAACCAGGCGTCCTTCATTTTCACCCACGATTCCGGCGCCATCGGGTCCTCGCCGACCAGCTTCAGCACACCCAGGCAGTAGTGATCGGACCACGAACCGCTGGCCGAGTAGACGATGAAGGTATCGCCGCCGTGCTGCAGAGCGGTCGGACCCTCGTTGACCTTCGGGCTCCCGCCTCGCAGCTCCCAGTCGTATTCCGGTCGGGAAATGAGGACCCGCGGGCCGGTCGGAGTCACCGGGTCCTTCATGCGGCAGATGTAGAGGTTTTGCTCGGAGTTCTCCCGGCCCTCCCAGCCCGACCAGACGTGATAGAGCTGGCCGCCGACCTGCAGCGCGGTGCCATCGATCGCCCAGCAATCGCCCGGCAGCGCCAGCGGCGAGACGTGTTCGAAGGGCCCGCAGGGATCGTCATCGCGCCGCCGCAGGACCTGCATGCGGTGGTTGGCGTTTTCGCCATCGTCGGCCGCCACGTAGATGTACCAGGCGCCATCGATCCGGTGCAGCTCCGGCGCCCACAGCCCCTTCGACCAGCTCATTCCGCTCTGCGGCCGCCACACCTCGACTGGCTTCGCGCTGAAGACCTTGAGCAGCGATTCGGACGAGGATACCCACACCGCTCCGCGTCCGGCGTGGCAGTAGTAATACCGGTCGCCCTCGCGGATGACCCACGGGTCGGCGCCGTGTTTGGCCACCGGGTTCTCGAAGCGCTCGCGCGCACCGAGCCGGGCGGCGAAAACCAGCACCCCGAGAACCCACAGCCAACACCAACGCATCGCGGCCACTCTACGTCCGGTGCCGCGGATTGTTTCGCGAATCGCCGCGGCTCATTCCTTGCGCACCGGCACGATCATGGTGGGCACGACCGCTTTTCGCACCATGCCCTCGGCCACCGAGCCCAGCAGCAGCGAGGCCACCATGCCGTGGCCGTGGCATCCCAGGATGACCATTTCCGCGCCGACTTCCTTCACCAGGTCCATCAGCGCGTGCAGCGGGCTGCCTTCCAGCAGCTTCGCCTCCGCCCCGCAGGCCGTGGCCAGCTCGGTGAGCTTCGCCCCGGCCCGTTTCCGCGCCTCTTCCTGAAACACATGCATCGCCGGAAACTCGTCCGGCGTGAACCCGTAGGCGGTGTAGGACGGCTCCGGCTCCAGCACGTGCACCAGGTGCAGCGCCGCCCCGAAGGCCGCCGCCTGGGCCTTGGCCGCTTCCATCACGCCGGGGGTCGAATCCGAGAAATCCACTGCTGCAACAATCGTTTTCATGGTGCTGGCACCCTAACACCGGTCCCCCGCCGGCGCCAGCCTTCGTGCCGTCTGCTGTCGCAAATCGCCCGCCGCGGCCGAATTCGCCGCTGACAGCCCGCCGCTCCCGCGCCATGGTCGCCCCGACATGATCCGATTTCTCCACACGCGCATCCGTGTCCAGGACCTCGACGCCTCGATCGCCTTCTACACCAAGCTCGGCTACGCCGAAAAGGAGCGCAAGGCCTCGCCGCAGGGCAACCAGCTCGCCTTTCTCGAGCTCCCCGGAAACGACGTGTTCCTGGAGCTGACCTGGTCCGAGGACTACAAGACCACCTGTCCCGAAGACCTCATGCACACCTGCGTCGGCGTGCCGGACATCATCGAGTACTGCGGTGCCCTGGAAAAGGCCGGCATCGAGATCTGGCCGTCCGGCTGGCGCGAGAAGTTCTCCTCCGGCGAGCGCAAGATGGCCTTCGTCACCGATCCCGACGGCTACGAAGTCGAGATCCTCGAACGCTGAACCGCCCATGAGCACGCCCACCTGCCGCGACCGCGTCGTCGCGCCGTCCCTGCTCGCCGCCGATTTCACCCAAGTCGGCGAGGAAGTCGCCCGCGCCGTCCGTTCCGGGGCCGACTGGATGCACCTCGACATCATGGACGGCCACTTCGTCGACAACATTTCCTTCGGCCCCGCCATGGTGCAGACGGTCGATGCGCTCGACGACGTGTTCCTCGACGTCCACCTCATGATCAGCCGGCCGGACCACTACCTCGACCGCTTCATCGAGGCCGGCGCCGACATGGTCACCGTGCACGTCGAGGCCGACCATGACGTGGCCGAAACCCTCGTCCGGATCCGCGCCGCCGGCCGCCACGCGGGTCTCGCGCTCAACCCCGCCACGCCCTTCGAGGCGGTCGAGCCATTTCTCGAGCAGATCGACCTGCTGCTCTGCATGACGGTCGTCCCCGGTTTCGGCGGCCAGTCGTTCATGGCCGAGGTGTTGCCGAAAATCCAGGCCGCCGCCGCCGCCCGCCACGACCGCGGCCTCGGCTTTCACATCGAGGTGGATGGCGGGATCGTCGCCGAAACCGCCGGCCGCTGCGCCCGCGCCGGGGCCAACGTGATGGTTGCCGGCTCGTCCACCTTCCGCGCCCCGGACATGGCCGCGGCCATCGAAGACATCCGCCGCGCCTGAAAAAATTCCGCCGGAGACAATTTCTTTCCCCCGCGGCGTATCAAGGATAACCATTCCCACCATGAAACCCACCGTCGTCATCGCCAGCGCCACCCTTGTGGTCGCGGCCGGCCTCGCCGTGTTCATTTCCCTGCCCGATCGCGGCGGGGAGGAAAACGGCCTGCTGCCCGAGGAACTCACCGCCTCGAAACTCACCCAGCGCCACGGCGGCGACGCGGCCACCGATGACAAGCGCGCGCCCGTCATGGGCCGGCGCCCGACTCCCGGCGTTCCCCTGAGCGCGGAAGCGGTCGCCAAGATGGAGGACTCCATGTCGCCCGAGCTGCGGGCCGCCTACATGGAAGGCCGGGCCAAGAACCATCCGACTCCCGAGCAGACCGAGCGCGCCAACCGCCAGGTCGCCGCCGCCAAGGACATGGCCAAGGTGCGGGAAAAGCTCGCCGCCGCCGTCCAGAGCGACCCCGACGGCTGGGTCGATACCTACAACTCGGTCATGCAACAGCACCGCGACACCTTCGGCAGCCCGGTGGGCGGCATGTTCGGCGGCGGGGGCGGCACCACCGACCCCGGCACCACCCCGACCGATCCCGGTGGCGACGACTCCGGCGACGGCGGTGAGGTGGTCGACAATCCCGGCCTCCCGCCCGGCGTGTCGCCGGACTGGGTCAAGGAATACACCAAGGACTTCGACCTCGAGGAAGCCGTCCGGCTCAAGGATTACTACCACAGCGTCGTCGATAACAACCTGCCGCCGATGGGTTCGCTCAAGCCCGTCCGCTGAAGTCCTGCAGCGCCAGGCGGATGCCCTCGGCCTTGTGCAGCGTCTCCTCGAACTCCTTTTCCGGGTCCGAGTCGGCCACGATTCCTGCTCCGGCGTGGAAATGCAGCCGGTTTCCCTCGCGGACCATGGTCCGGATGGCGATGTTGAAGCGGCTCTCGCCGTGGTAGCCGAAGCAGCCGATGGCCCCGCAGTAGATGCCCCGCGGTGCCTGCTCGAGTTCGGAAATGATCTCCATCGCCCGCCGTTTCGGCGCCCCCGTGATGCTCCCGCCCGGGAAGCACGAGGCCACCGCCGACACCGCGGAAACGCCCTCCCGCAAGCGCCCGCGGACCACCGAAACCAGATGGTGGACCTGCGCCAGCGTCTCCAGGCGCAGCATTTCCTCCACCTCCACGCTGCCGAATTCGCAGATCCGCCCCAGATCGTTGCGCAGCAGGTCGGTGATCATCACCAGCTCGGCGATCTCCTTCGGTGAAGTCTGCAGCTCGTAGGCCGAGCGCCGGTCCGCCGCGGGCTCCGCGAACCGCGGGCGGGTGCCCTTGATCGGGCGCGTCTCGATGCCGCGGCCGGAAATCCGCAGGAAAGTCTCCGGCGAGGACGAAAGCACTTCCGTTCCATCCAGCGAGAGCCACGCCGCCATCGGTGCCGGGGAAACCGCGCGCAACCGTTCATAGAGGCTGAACAACGATGCTCCTCGTACTTCCGCCGCGAAGCCCTGCGCCAGGTTCACCTGGTAGATATCGCCCGCCGCGATCCACTCGCGGATCCGCGCCACCGAATCGACGAAGCGCCGGCGCGTCCACTGCGCCTCGACCGGACCGATCCACGGCCGCTCGAGCGGCGGGTGGGTCCGCATTTCTCCGGCCAGCCCCCCCACGTCCGCCCAGCCGCCGGCCTCGGTGTGGACCAGCATCCGCGGATAGTCGCCGAACACGAACCCGCCTTCGTAGCCGATCCATCCGCACAGCCCGCCGGTGGGGAAACCGAGATCCGTCGCCGGCCGGCCGCCCCGCGCGGCGATCCGGGCCTCCAGCCGCGCGCGGTCGTTTTCGTCGAAAATCGAGCCCTTCAGCACCTCCACCGGCCCGGCCGCGATGATCGATGCGGGCGAAGCCTCGTCCGCCGGCAGGTTTCCCGCCGAATCCAGAAACACCAGGCCCGGCAGGTGGCGCAGCTGGCCCGCCACCTCCAACGGCGACATCCCGTCGAGGTCGGGGCGCGGCTGCACCTCGGTCGAACTCACGCCGCACCCCTAGCGCCCAAGTTCCAAGTTTCAAGCCTGCCCTGCCGATGCCTTGGCGAAGGAGGACGCCAAGTTCCAGACTCCCCGCCCTTCAGTCTTCAATCTTCAATCTCCAATCTTCAATCTTCAATCTTCAATCTGAGATCTGAGATCTGAGATCTCGCTCCAACTTCGCACTTTGAACTTCCGGCGGCACTCCCTAGGTTTCGCCGCATGGCTGAAGCCGTCCATGCCCGTTCCGGTCTCCTGTTCCAGCTTTCCTGCTGGGTGCTGGGGATGGTGGCTTTCATCCAGCTGCTGATCGGCGGCGTGGCCCTCGCCCTGCGCGTCGAGAGCGCGCGCGAGGTGCGGGTGGAGGAAAAAATCGTCACCAAGCTGGTCAACATCGCACCCCAGGTGCCGGCGCAGCCAGCCAAGCCGATCGTCGCCCTGCCGCCCGCGCCCGAGCCGATTCCCTACGACCAGAACCTGCCCGCTCCGCGGCCGTTCCAGGCCCCTCCGATCGCCGATCCGGTGGTCGAGCGACTCGTCAACGAAGCCCGTGAAGCCCGCGTGGCGGAGGACATGGGCTCCGCGATCCCCAAGCTTGAGGAAGCCATCGCCCGCAGTCCGGAAGAGCCCAACGCCTTGTATGAGCTGGGGCTCGTTTACGAGACGATGGCAGGCTTTGACACCAGCCTTGCCGCCAAGGCCGCCGATGCCTTTGCAAAGGTCCGGAGTCTCGGGGCCACCGGCGCCGGGGCGCTCTATCAGCTGGCCTCCAAAAAACTCACCGAAGGCATCGCCCTGCCCAAGGACATGCGCGGCAAGCTGTCGCTCGGTCGGGTCATCATCTTTCCCGACAACACCTACCACCACGGCGAACGCGTCATCCTGACGATCCCCGTCTCCGCCGCACCCGGTTCCGAGCCGTCGGCCAACGACTTTTTTGTCCAGGTGAACCTCTACGACCAGGATCCGCAGGGCAACATCCTGCCCATGAGCACCGGCTCGCAGACCGAGTTCGACTGGGTCAGCGGCGCGATCGACTGGGTGGGTGGCCAGGAAATGCTGCGCGTCACCTACACCATCCCCGAGGCCACCGGCAGCGACCTCCAGCTCTTCGGCCGGCGGAAGTACTACGGCCAGACCGTGGAGCTTTTCTACCGCAACGAACTCATCGATGCCCAAGCCAACCCGCGCCACCTGGCCTCCGAGGCCAACGTCCGACAGCAAACCTCCGGCAACCCCGACCCCCTGTTCCTGAACGAGGGCGACATGCCGGCCTTCGATCCCAACATGCCGCTGCTGCCCACCCTCGAAAACGAAATCCCGGTGGAGGAGCCGCTCGATCTGCCCCCTCTCGACGACCACTGAGTGAGTCCCATGGAACACCGCCAGCTGGGCGACTACCGCCTGCTTGAAGAGCTCGCCACCCACCCCGCCCAGACCACCTGGTTGGCGGAACAGACCTCGATCGGCCGCAAGGTCATCATCATCGAGCTCACCGATCTTTCCTGCCGTGAGGAATTCCTCGCCCACGTCCGCGCCAAGGCCGCCGTGGCCCACCCGCTCATCGGCTCCGTCTACGAGGCGGTGAGCGATGACGAACACTGTTTCGTGGCCCTCGAGCACCTGCCCGGCGCCAGCCTGGAAGTCCACCTGCGCGACCACATCAAGCTGCCCCCCGTGCGCCTCGCCCACGCCCTGCGCCGTACCGCCGAGGCCATGGGCATGATGCAGGGCCGCGCCACCGAGCCGCTCACCCCGGCCGCCATCCACATCGATGGCAAAGGCTCCGTGCGCCTCGAAAACCTCGCCTGCGACGGTGAGGCGGATCCCGACCGCGAACGCATCGACGTCGCCCGCCTCGGCGACTCGCTGGCACCGCTCGTCGCCACCCACCAATCGGGCTCCGGGCGGGTCCACACCGTGCTCGCCTGGATGCGCGGCGAGGGGCTCGAAGAGCCGCTGCAGTGGGATCAAGTCCGGGTTTACAGCGAGCAGGTGGAAAGCCAGCTCCTCGAAGGCCCCACGCCCACTCAGGGTCCGCGCACCCGCCCGATCCGGCCGCGGAAATCGCTGCTGCCCGTCGTCATCGGCGGCCTGGTCGCCGTGGTCGGTCTCGGGCTCGCCGGCCTGCTGATGCACCGGGAAAAAAAGGTCCCGCCCCCGCCCGCGGAGGCCGCCCTGCCCGCGCCCGTCCGGGTGCCGACGGGCGAACACGTCACGCCAGATGGCGAACGCGTCCAACTGCCCGCCTACGACCTCGGCTGCGGCGAGGTGACCATCGGTGAGTACGCCCGTTTCCTCGATGTCCTCGCGCAGCTGCCCGCCGAGGACCGCGATGTCTTCGACCACCAGGGCCAGCCCGAGGAAAAACCGGACCACCGCCCCGGCGACTGGTCCGCGATGCTCGCCGCCGCCCGCGAGCAGGGCAGCTGGAACGGCCTCGCCATGGCGCTCAACTGCCCGGTGGTGAACGTCGATTGGTGGGACGCCTGCGCCTACTGCCGCTGGGCCGGCGGTCGTCTGCCGACGCAGGAAGAATGGTTCGCCGCCATCGACCAGCCGTCCACCCTGCTTCCCAGCCCGTGGGGACCCGTCACGGAAACCAGTGCCCGCGACATTTCCAAGGAAGGCTTCCGCGGCATGGCCGGCTCGGTCAGCGAGTGGACGCTGGCACCCGCCCTCAATCCCGCCAACCCCGCCGCCGCGCCCGCCCACGTCATCGTCGGCGGCTCCTACCTCCACGCCGGCACCGGTGCGTGGAACCGCGACTGGACCGATGACCTGCTCCAGCGCCGCGAGGACCTCGGTTTCCGCCTCCTGACCCCGATCGACGAACCATGAGCGAGCTGATCGAACTCAAGTGCTCCAACTGCGGCTCGGTGCTCGATCCCGCAGATATCTCGCCGCAGATCGCCGCCGCGCGCTGCCGCCACTGCCATTCGCTCTTCGCGCTGCCCGCCACCACCAGCCAGCCGATCCCGCGCGGGCAGGTGGAAATGCCGGCCCGCTTCACGATGGACGAGGAAGGCGGCCAGCTCGTCCTGCGCCGCCGGTGGTTCGACCCCAGCGCGTGGTTTCTGGTGTTCTTCGCCATCGTCTGGAACGGCTTCCTGGTCGTGTGGCACACCATCGCGCTCAGCCAGGGCATGTGGTTCATGTCGGCCTTCGCCCTCATCCACACCGCCATCGGGATCGGCATCCTCTACTTCCTCGCCGCCACCTTTTTCAACACCACCACCCTCCGCGCCGGAAACGGCGAGCTCGAGGTCATCCACAGCCCGGTGCCGTGGAAGGGCAACCAACGCCTCGACGCCCAGCGCCTCGAGCAGTTGTTCTGCCGCCAGACCGTCAAGCACGGCAAAAACGGCGCCAGCACCACCTACGAGGTCGAGGCGATCTTCGACGGCAACCACCGCCGCACCCTGCTGAAAGGCCTCAAGCAGGCCGACCAGGCCATCTTCATCGAGCAGCAGATCGAAAAGCACCTCCACATCACCGACCGCCGCGTCGAGGGGGATTTCATCGGGTGAAACTTGCTCCCGACGAAAGATTCGGATAATCAGCAAACATGAAGTGTCGTCTCCCGTGGAAGGCCGCGGCATGGGCGGTGGTTCCGGTGCTGGTCGCCGGCCTGATCGTTTCGCTGGTCTGGATGCACGATCCCGCCTGCCGGCAAGTCGCTGAGGATGGCCGGCTGGTCTTTTCCGCGAAGCGCCCGCCCCTTTCAAAGGATGATGGCGGCTTCGCGATCGGAGCCCAGCGGCCCATGACCTCGTGGAAGCTGGCGGGTTGGTTCCATGCCCGCTTCGAAGACTTGATGTCATGGGACCTCAACCCGTGGCGCCGCCAGCGCCGCAGCTTCGGAGCCCACTTCTGGGATCTTTGTAAATCTGACGATCCCGCTGATCAGGCGATGGCCGCTGAACTCCGGGAACGGGCCCAGGAATGGTACCGGCAGATGCTCGAGCGCTACCCGGAATTTGCCATCGAACTCCGTGACGTGCCGCCGGAGCAGAATGGTTTTTTAAAAATGCTCGAACTCGCCGAGCGGCTCGAAGCCGAGGGAACCGGAAGTTTCCAGCCGGATCTGCCACTGTCCCCCACCCTCCGCGATCATTTCGATGATGGTGGGAAATGGAACCCTGCCGAGGCCCGTCAGTGGCTCGCCGAGCATGCCGACCTGATGGAGGAAATCCGCGCGATTGGGCTGCTGCCGGATCAATCGGTCACCGGCATCGACCTGGCACGTTGGTTCGTCATCTCCAGCAAGGTCTACCGCTCCGCCGCTCAGGCGCTGCTGGCAGAGGCCCACCTGGCGGCCGACGAGGGGCGGACGGCCGACGCCATGCAATCGGTGCAGGCCGCCCGTGGCCTGGCCCATCACCTCGGAGACATTGAATCACCGACCCTGCTGAACGAGACCGTCAACATCCTGCTCATCCGTACCGTGGCGGGTTATACGATGGACCAGATCCTGCCCGCCCTTCCGGCCGGCGAAATCGATCCGGTGACTTGGGAGCAGGTGGTCGATCCGCCCGTTTCCCCGCCGTCCCATTTCGCCGAACTCATGAAGGCCGAGTGGCGGATCAGCAGCCAGGCCTTGCTGTTGCCGATGCTGGCCGACACCACGGATCCCTATTATCCGCCGGATGTCGCCGACCTGCTCGACACCCATGCCTTGCTCAACCTCCGCCTCGCCGAGCGCTTTTCATCGGACAAGGTCTCGGACTGGGCGCAACTTGGTGACACCTCCAACGGAGAACCCGATCTCTCGCACCTCTCAAGCACGAGCAGGGAGGCGGTCGGGACGTTCTTCATCGGAGCCAACGCCTGGTGCCGCGGCCTGCGGCGGGCGGTGGCCGAGGATGCCATGCAGCGGGCCGCCTACTCATTGATGAAGGGCGAGCCGGTTCCCTACGATCCCTTCTTCGGGCAGCCCTACCGCTGGAATCCGGAAACCCGGGAACTCCGCGCGCCGGACACGCCGGAGTTTTCGGAGTTCGATCTGCGGCCGATCGTCGTGCCGCGGCCTTGAACGAAATGGCTGACGGGTTTCAGCGGCATTGAGCGCCATAAGGACTTGGAAGTGCGGACCCGGATCTGCGGATGCTGCCGCGCTCCGGCGCCCAACCCATGATCTACCCGAACGCTCGCGTCGTCCTGCTTTTCGCCGGACTGACGATCACCCCCGTACCGGCGGATGTCCGGATCTCCGAGTTCCTCGCCGCGAATGACTCGATCGTCGTGCCCGGCCAGGCCGACGCGGGATTCCACGACTGGATCGAGTTGGAAAACACGGGCCCGGCCGCCGTCGACCTCGCCGGATGGCACCTCACGGACAGGGCTGACTCGCCGACCAAGTGGACCTTTTCCGCAGGCTCCGTCATCGCCGCCGGCGGGTTCCTGGTGGTGCTGGCGGACGGCAGCGGCGTGCCGGAAACCGACGGCCTGCCGCGCACCAACTTCGCCCTCGGCGCCAGCGGCGAATACGTGGCGCTGAGTGATCCCTCGGCGGCCGTGGTCAGCGAGTTCGGCCCGGCGGGAACCGACTACCCGCCGCAGGTGGCGGACGTGTCATACGGCCTGGATCCCACCAGCGGCGCGGCCGTGTTTTTCGGCACGCCGACTCCCGGCGCGGCCAACTCCTCGGACATCCGGCTCGTCGGTGCCGTCGGGTTCTCGCACCAGCGGGGATTCTTCACCTCGCCCTTCCAAGTCGTGTTGGAAACGCCGGACCCGGGCGCGCAGATCCGCTACACGCTCGATGGCCGCCCGCCGATCGATGCCGCCGGCACGCCGGTGGCGGGATCGATCGCCTACAGCGGCCCGATCCCCATCGCGAGCACCTCCGTCCTGCGCGCCGCGGCGATCCGCGAGGGGGCGACGCCCTCGGCGGTGGCGACCCAGACTTACGTTTTCCCCGCCGCGGTCGCCAGCCAGGTCCGGCCGACAGGTTATCCGACCACATGGGGCGAGGAGAGCCACGCCGACTACGCGGTCGATCCCGACATCTCGCAGAGCGCCACCGACGGCCAGCGTTTCCTCGCCGGGCTGCGCGACCTGCCGACGATCTCGGTCTGCGCCGACATGGAGGACCTTTTCGGCAGCACGGGACTGTATGCGGACCCGCTCGGCGACCAGGAAAAGGCGGTCTCGGCCGAGTATTTCGAGCCGCTGGAGAGCGGTGACGGCGCCAACGGGCCGGTCGCCTTCCAGATCAACTGCGGCCTGCGGATGCAAGGCGGCGCGAGCCGCGAGCCGGGGAAGGCGATCAAGCACTCGTTCAGCCTGCGGTTCCGCGCGGAATACGGTCCGGGCCGCCTCCGGGCCGACCTTTTCCCGCCGCCGGCGGCCGGATCGTTCGACTCGCTCCACCTGCGCGCCAACTACAACAACTCCTGGATCCATCCCGACGCCAACCAGCGCCAGCGTGCCAACCAGTTCACCGACCAGTGGATGCGCGACTCGTTCATCGCCATGGGCCACGCCGACGGCTGCGCGGGCCGCTACGTCCACCTGTTTCTGAACGGTCTCTACTGGGGCGTCTACAATCTCCACGAACGCGTCGATGCCGACCACTACGCCGACTATAGTAACTACAACTCGGAAGATGTGACGAGCTACCACCCGGGCAACCACAGCGCCGCCGAGCAGGCCAGCTTCGAGGCGATGAAGGCCGCGGTCGCGGGCGGAGATTGGGAGGAAATCCAGGCCCGCCTTGACGTCGACAGCTACATCGATTTCTACATCGCCCAGCATTTCGGTCACAACGACGACCTCAAGCCCACGGACAACTGGCGCGCGGCGGGCGGCGGGCCGGCGCAGGCCCCGTGGCGATTCTACCTGTGGGACAGCGAGCGCTGCCTGGAGGACCCGGGCGACACCGGCTCGCTGGCCGTTTCCCAGGACGGCGCCGGGCTCTTCGACGAGCTTTCGGAGCTGCCCGGGTTCCGCCTCCGTTTCGCCGACCGCGCCTACCGGCACCTGCACCACGACGGCGCGCTGACCAACCCGCGCAACCGTCTGAAGGTGCTCGATCGGGTGGACGAGCTGGACCGGGCGATCGTCGGCGAGTCGGCCCGCTGGGGCGACGACCGCAGCGGCGGCGACGGCCCGGACGGCGACTTCACGCGCGCCGACAACTGGCTGCCGGCGATCTTCGGTCCGCTCGATACCGAACCGCACCACGGCCTGCTCGGAGCCGGCGGCTGGTTTCCGGAAACGGGCGAGAATCGCACGGAGATCCTGATCGCCGCGTGGAAAAACCACACTTGGCCCGGCAGCTCGGAGACCTACCTGCCGGCGGTCGATCCTCCGCAGTTCTTCGTCGATGGCCTGCCGCAGCACGGCGGACGGCTGCCTGCCGGCTCCGCGCTCACCGCAGCGGGGAGCACCGCCCGCCGGATCTACCTCACCACCGACGGCAGCGACCCGCGGGCCCCGGATGGCACGCTCCAGCCGGGGCTCACCCCCTACAATGGCACACCGATCACGCCGCAGCGCGAGGGCATCGTGAAGGCCCGCTGGTTCACCGGCGCGCAGTGGTCTGCCCTGAACGAAGCCCGCTTTGCCACCGATCGACTCGCCGGGCCGGGCGATTTGGTCGTTTCCGAGATCTCCTACCATCCCGCGGATCCCGATGGTGCGGAAATCCTCGCCGCCTCCGGGCTGCCGGGCGCGCCGAACCTGTCGGACGACGACTTCGAATTCATCGAGGTGCTCAATGTCGGCGGCGACAGCGTCAACCTCGACGGCTGCCGCTTCGCCGACGGGATTGACTTCGTGTTTCCTCCCTACACGTTGGCGCCGGGCGAGCGGGTCGTCGTGGCCGAGGATCTGCGGATGCTTCCCCTGCGTTTCCCCGCCAGCATCCCCCCGGCCGGGCAGTGGTCCGGCGCTCTGGACAACGGTGGGGAGGCCATCACGCTCGTCGATGCCGATGGGAACCTCATCGACGACTTCCGCTATGACGACGAAGCGCCGTGGCCGACGGAGCCGGACGGCGGAGGTCCCAGCCTGAACCGCCTCGGGATCGGCTCCGATGGCCATCTGGCGATTTCCTGGCTCGCCGACGCCGCTTCCCCCGGATCCGGTTGGGTGCAAGACCGCTTCGCCAGCTGGTCGCAGCGCTTCGGCCTGAGCGGCCCGGACGACGACTCGGATGGCGACGGCATCCCGGCCCTCGTCGAGTACGGCCTGCTGCTCGACCCCGCCGCACCCGATCCCGCTCCTACATTTCTAGTAGAAAACCGGTCGTTCACGATCTTCCGCGACCCGGGACGGAGCGACGTGGCCGTGACGATCCTCGGCAGTGAAAACCTTGAAACCTGGGAGCCCGCAGGGAACGCGGTGACCCCGCTTCAGCCGAACCTCGAGAGGGTGCAGGCGATCGCCCCCGAAAGCGCCGACCGATATTTCTTCCGGGCGCAGGTGCAGGAAACGCCCTGAGCGGAAGGGCATCGGACATCGACGCCCCAACAACATCATCAGGTTCCGGGCACCCCGGCATTCTTCGGAGTGGCTTGCAATCCGATCGTGGTCCCGCGACCGTGAGTGCTGGCAGGATTGCCCGCTCTCCTCAGACGTAGTGCAGCTTCTCCGCCACGGCCTCGATCTGCGGGCTGTGGTCGATGAGCTCCTGGATCGGGTCCCAGCGGCCGGAAACGAGGGCGTCGCGGGCGGATTCAGGGATGCTCAGGGCGAACTCGTGGCCGGCCGACGAGCGGACCTGCTTGGCCTCGAGGTCGATGGTGATTTCAGTGGCCGGATCCGCCTCGACCGCGGCGCGGAGCTGGGCGATGGCGTCGTGCGGGAGCGTCACGCAGGGCATGCCTAGGGTGGTCGAGTTGCCGAAGAAGATTTCGGCGAAGGACTCGGCGATGACCGCCTTGAAGCCGTACTTGCTGAGCGACTGCGGGGCGTGCTCGCGCGAGGAGCCGCAGCCGAAGTTGACGCCGGCCAGCAGGATCGTGGCACCGTCGAAGCGCGGGTCGTTCAGCGGGTGGCTGGTTTTTTCCCCGGTGGTGGGGTCGAAGCGGACGTCGTAGAACGCGAACTCGCCGAGGCCGTCGAAGGTCACGCATTTCATGAAACGCGCGGGGATGATGCGGTCGGTATCGATGTCGGCGCCGGGGACGAAAACGCCGCGGCCGGCCACTTGGGTGATCTTGTCGAGTGCCATGGTTCGGTCGAGTGGGAGAGTTATTCGGTCACGCGGGTCACCTTGTAACCCTGCTTGGTGAGGTAACCGCCGATGTTGTTTTTGCCCAGAAAGTGGGCGGTGCCGGCGGCGAAGAAGTGGGACTGATCGGGCTCCGTCTGGAGCGCGCTGATGATGGTCGCGGCCATCTTGGCGTTGCGGTCGTCGAGCATGCGCTTCATGAGCTTCTTGCCCAGCTCGGCGTGCTCGCCTTCGATCATTTCCTGGTAGTAGCGGTTCATCCAGTCGAGCACCGCCTGGTCGTCGCCGGAAACGTAGGCGGCGATGAGTTCGTCGTTGAGGTCCTCGTCCTTGTCGCGCGCCTCGCGGAGCTGGCGGAGGGTTTCGGAAAGCATGATGACCTGCTCGTCCTCGGTCAGGTCGTCGAAGATGTCGAACTGGTCCTCGGGCTTCTCCAGCGCCCGGGTGGCGATGCCGGCGTCCTCGGCCTTTTTCCAAACGATCATGTCGAGCGGCGGGGCGCCCTCGAGCTGGAGTTTCAGGGTCGGCAGCATGATCGCCACCGCCCAGGTCTTGAAGCTCTGCAGTACCGCCGAGTTGAGGGCGGGCATGATCTTCTTCAGCTCGGCTTCGAGCTGTTCGGTCATCTCCTCGCCGATCGAGTCGGAGAGCTTCCGGCCATCCGTACGGATGAAATGCTTGGCCAGTCCGAGCTGGGTGACCGGGTCCATTTCCAGCTCGGTGTAGAGCGCGTCGGAGCTTTCCAGCGCCTTTTCCGCAGCCGGGTGGAGCGTCCCGACCGGGCCGGTCCCGAGGTGGATCGTGCCGAAGAGCCACGACGGCTTGGCGAGCTTGCCGCCCTCGACCCTCCACAGCATCGGCTTGGCCGGGTGCTCGGGGGCCTCGTCCGCGCTCCATGCGGGCGCGGTCAGGCCCGCGATGGCGAGCCCGGCGAGGCAAAGTCGGAGCAGGCGCTTCATTTCCGTGGGAAAACTCAGGCGGCGGCGGTGGCGATCTCGAACACCTCGCGGGCGTCGGCCACCGATCCGCTCACGGCGGCAGCGGCGACCATCACGGGCGACATCAGGATCGTGCGGCCGGTCGGCGAGCCTTGGCGGCCCTTGAAGTTGCGGTTCGAGGACGAGGCGCAGATTTGATCGCCGACGAGCTTGTCGGGGTTCATCGCCAGGCACATCGAGCACCCGGCACCGCGCCATTCGAAGCCGGCTTCCTCGAAGATCTTGTCGAGGCCTTCCTGCTCGCACTGGATCGCGACGATCTGCGAGCCGGGTACGGCGATCGCCTGCACGCCGGCAGCGACCTTGCGGCCCTTGAGGAACTTCGCCGCTTCGCGGAAATCGGAGAGGCGGCCGTTGGTGCACGAGCCGATGAAGGCGACGTCGATCTTCACGCCCTTGATCGGCGTGCCGGCCGGCAGCTTCATGTAGGCGAGGGCTTCCTCGATGGTCGCCTTTTCATCGGGCGAGGTGGCGGAGGCGGGATCCGGGATGCTTTCGGAAACGGCGATCCCGTGATCGGGCGAGATGCCCCAGGTCACGGTCGGCTCGATCTCCGCGGCGTCGATTTTCACCACGTCGTCGTAGTGCGCGTCGGCATCGGAGGCGAACGACAGCCACTTGGCGGCGGTGGCCTCGAAGTCGCTCATGTCGACATACGGGCGGCCCTTGAGATACTCGACGGTCTTGTGGTCGGGATTGACGTAGCCGCAGCGCGCGCCGCCTTCGATGGCCATGTTGCAGACGGTCATCCGCTCTTCCATGGTCATGGCGTCGAAGACCTCGCCGGCGTATTCGTAGGCGAAGCCGATGCCGCCCTTGGCACCGAGCTTGCGGATGATGTGCAGCGTCACGTCCTTGGCGTAAACGCCCGGACGGAGGCGGCCGTTGACCTCGATGCGGCGGACCTTGAGCGGCTCCATCGCCATCGTTTGGGTCGCCAACACGTCGCGCACCTGGGTGGTGCCGATCCCGAAAGCGATCGCGCCGAACGCGCCGTGGGTGGCGGTGTGCGAGTCACCGCAGGCGATCGTGGTGCCCGGCTGGGTGATGCCTTGCTCGGGTCCGACGACGTGAACGATGCCTTGTTTTCCAGAGGCGAGGTCGAAGTAGGTCACGCCGAAATCGTCGGCGTTCTGCCGCAGCGCCTGCATCATTTCCGCGGCCAGCGGGTCGGCCGGCGCGTCCTGGTTGATGGTCGGCACGATGTGGTCGATCGTCGCGAAGGTGCGGCCCGGGTATTTCACCGTGAGGCCGAGATCGCGGAGCATGCCGAAGGCTTGCGGAGAGGTGACTTCGTGGATGAGGTGGGTGCCGATGAACAGCTGCGTCCGGCCGTCGGCCAGCGTGCCCACCTTGTGGGCCTCCCAGACTTTCTCGTAGAGACTTTTGCCCATGATTTGCGTCGCCCGGTGTCGCCGGGGGCAGGGAAATTGGGTCAGCGCCCCGGGAATGTCAAAGCGGGATGTCGCGGGCTTTCCGCGAGCGGAAAAACCCGGCTCGAACCGTCTTTCCCGCCTCTCCGATCAGCCAGCCGGCTGGGCCGCGCGCTGGACGGCGGCAGCGATTTCCTCCGGCGGCGCGGCCTTGCTGAAAAAACTCACGCCGGCCGGCAGCAGGCGCCGGACCTCGCTCTCGTCGCGCATGGAAAGCACCAGGATGGGCGTGTCGCAGCCGCGCTCGCGCAGCTCGCGGGCGACATCGATCCCCGACATGTCGGGCAGCCGGATGTCGAGCAGGATGAGGTCGAACTCCTGTTCCTCCACCCGCGCGAGCGCGTCCGCTCCGCGATCGGCCTCGGCGGCGATCTCGACGTTGCCGGTGCTGGCCAGCAGCATGCCCAAGGCCATCCGAAACAGCGGATGGTCCTCAACGAAGAGGACGCGCAGGGATGGCTGAGGCGGGGTCATGATTCGGAAACGGGGGCCCAGAAGCTCACTTCGCAGCCGTTTCCCGGTGCGGAGCGGATCGTCATGTCGCCACCGAACTGCCGGATGCGCTCGCGCACCAGCTTGATTCCGACGTGACCGCCGTTTGGCCCCGGATGACCGGTCATTTCCTCGAGGGCCTCGCTGTCGAAACCGCATCCGCCGTCCGCCACCTCCACGTGGATCTGCTGGTTCCGACGGGCGAGCCGCAGGTGGGCGGCTTCGGTGCCGGCGTGCTTGGCCACGTTGAAAAGCAGCTCGCGCGTCGAGCTGTAGACGAACACGCGGACATTTTCCTCGATCGGGTCCAGCGCCCCGCCAATCTCGACCTCCACGTCGAGGTTGAAGCGCTTTTTCATCTGCTCGGCGAGGTGCTTGAGGGCGGGCTCCAGCCCCAGTTCGTAAAGCACGGCCGGGCTGAGGTCGAAGATCAGCGAGCGGGTGGCGGCCAGCGCTTTGGAGGTCCAGTCCTCGGCCTGGCGGAGGGGTTTCAGCACGCGATCGTCGTCGGTCACCGCCATGGTCGAGGCCAGCCCCAGCCGCGCGGCGGCGAGGAGCTGCTGGACGTCGTCGTGCAGCCCCTCGGCGATCCGGCGCCGCTCGTGCTGCTCGGCGGAAGCCGCCATGTGGTGGAGGCGGCGGATTTCCTGCTGCGATCGATCCAGCTGTTCGGTGCGTTCGCGGACGCGCTCATCGAGGCGCTGCCGCTCCTCCTCCAGAGCCAGCTCGGCTTCACGCTGCTCGGTGATGTCGGTATTGGTGCCGAACCAGGAAACGACCTGTCCGGAGGCGTCGCGGATGGCCATCGCGCGGGAGAGGAACCACCGGTATTCGCCCTCCGCCGAGCGCAGCGGGAAGGTATCCTCCCAGTCTTCGCCGGTTTCGATCGCCTTGCGGAACCGCGCCTCCACGCGGGCCACGTGGTCGGGATGATGCACGGCCTTCCAGCCCCAGCCCTCCATTTCCTCAAGCCTGGTGCCGGTGTAGTCGAACCAGCGCTTGTTATACCAGTGGATCGCCCCGGTGGCATCGGCGGTCCATGCGAACTGCGAGATGTTATCGGCCAGCAGGCGGAACTTTTGCTCGCTCTCCTCCAGGGCATGGCGGGCTGCGATCTGGCGGGTGATGTCCTGGGTGGTGCCGACCATGCGCACCGCCTTGCGCCCGTCGCCCTCGCCCTCGAAGACCGTCCGCCCCTCCGCCGCCACCCAGCGCTCGGAGCCATCGCCCCGCAAGACACGGTAGACCACGCTGTACTCGCCGCTGCCGTCGGGCCGCAGGGCTTCCGCCACGGTTTCCTCGACCATCGCCCGGTCCTCGGGATGCAGCTGCTTCACGAAATCCAGATAGCCGGTGGAGCGCCCGGGATCCCCCGTGAGGATCTCGTTGTTGCGCGGCGAGCTGCGGATTTCTCCGGTGCTCAGGTCATACTCGAAGGTTCCCAGCCGCGTGGCCTCGATCGCCACCCGCAGCCGGTCCTCGCTGCGCTCCAACTTGCCCTGGGTGCGCTTCATGCGGTCGATGCTCATCAGCGTGATCACCACCCCATCGACGCAGCCGTCGGCATTCTGATACGGCAGCAGTTGCAGGGAAAACCATCGGCCGTCCTGGGTCTGCACCTCCCCTTCGAAAGATTCATCGCTTTCAAGCACCCGCCCGGCCTCCGCCACCAGGTCCACGTCCTTCAGCACCGGAGCGAACATCGCCAGCTCCCGGCCGGCATCCGTGGGCCTCGTGTGAAGCAAGCGGTCCGCCGCCTCGGTGGTCCGGCGGATGCACAGCCCGCGGTCGAGGAACACCGTGGCAATCCGCGTGCTCGCCAGCAGGTTGGCCATGTCATCGCGCGAGCGCGAAACCTCGCCCATCTTGTCCTGAAGCTGCTGATTGATGGTGGTCAGCTCCTCGTTCACGCTCTGCAGCTCCTCCTTCGAGGTTTCCAGCTCCTCGTTGGTTGATTGCAGCTCTTCGTTCACGGAAACGACCTCCTCGTTGGAAGCGCGCAGCTCCTCGTTGGCGTTTTCGAGCTGCTGGATGGTCGAGTTCAGGTCATGGCGCGCGGCGGTCAGCTCCCTTTCGAGGCCGGAAATACGGGCCCTTGCCGCCTCGCCCGCCTGGAGATCGGGATCGCCCGCCACCTCGGAGATGCGCTCGGTGCACTCGAACACGCAGGCGTAAAGCTCCGCCTCGCCATCCGCCGGGCGGGCCAGCATCCGCACCCGGAATTCACCTTCCGGCAGCTTCAGCCGGGCGGTGGTCTCCGACCGCGCGTCGCGGCCCTCGATCACGTGGTGCAGGATCATCCGCGCCTTGCCGCGCAAGCCCTCGCGGGCGAACTGGGCGATGTGGCGCTCCACCATCCCTTCGGCCAACTCCAGATAAGGCGCCGGATTTCCCATCACGTAGCGGATGCTCAGCTCGCGGTCGACCAACACCACGCACAGCCGGTCGTGCTCGATCAGCATGCGTTGCGCGGCCTCGGCCAGGACATCGGCCGGCAGGCGTTTCCGCTCCGGCGCGGGCGGGCTGAAATCCGCCCGGCCGCCGAGGAAAAGCGAGCGCGAAATCGAACGCATGGCCTGCCGCGGCACGTCCAGCCGGCGGTAGATCCGCAGCTTCTTGTCGATCGGTTTGAAAAGACCGCTGCGCTGAGCGATCGCCTCGGCCGGGCCGAGCACCAGATAGCCCTCCGGCCGCAGGGCGAAGTGGAACACCGCGGCAACCTGCTGCTGCACCTCCTGCTCCAGATAGATCATCAGGTTGCGGCAGCTGACCAGGTCGATGCGCGAATACGGCGGGTCTTCGAGCAGGTTGTGCCGGGCGAAGGTGACCCGCTCCCGGATCTCCTTCTTGAGCCGGTAACCGCCGCGTTCCGCAATGAACCATTTCCGCAGCCGCTCCGGCGACACCTCGGCCTCGATCGACCGCGGATACCAAGCCGCCCGCGCCTGCTTCAGCGCCGCCTCGTCCACATCGGTGGCGAACAGCTGCACCTTGCAGCCCCCGCTCCGCCTCTGCAGCTGCTCGTAAATCGTGATCGCCAGCGAGTAGGCCTCCTCGCCCGTCGCCACTCCGGGCACCCACACCCGCACCGGCGTGTCATCCTCCTTCTCGGCGCAGAGCGATGGCAGCAGCGTCTGCTCGATCGCCGCGAACACTCCACGGTCGCGGAAAAAATGGGTCACTGAGATCAGAAGATCCTTCCGCAGCGCCGTCACCTCGTCCGGATCCCGCTCCAGCAGCGCCCGATAATCGGAAATTTGATCCAGATGCTTAAGGTGCATTCGACGATGGATCCTGCGCCGCAGGGTCGGCTCCTTGTAGGGGCTGAAATCATAGCCCGTGTGGTCGCGCACCTTCTCCAGGATGTCCGCCAGCCGGTCGTCGTCGCCGGATTCGTTGGAAATGCCGCCCGCTTCGCCGCGGATGTAGCGGCGGATGAAGTCCGGCATTTCCCCGACCGGCATCACGGCATCGGCCTGGCGGGCATCGATCGCACTCCGCGGCATGCCCCCGGAGCCTGCTTCTTCCGGCGACTGCACCAGGATCACCCCCCCGGCCTCCCGGATCGCCTTCGCCCCCATGCTGCCGTCCGAGCCGCTGCCGGAGAGGATGCAGCCGATCGCCCGCGGGCCGTGGCATGCCGCCAGCGAGCGGAGGAAATGATCGCCCGCCATCCGCGGCCCGCGCGCCTCGGTGGGGGCGGTCACGTGCAACTCGTCGCCCCGGATTTCGAGATACTTCCCGGGTGGGATGACATGCACATGATCGACCCGCAGCCGGGTCATCCGATCCACTTCGGAAACGGGCAGCTCTGTCACCCGCTGGAGCAGGTCGGCGATGAGGCTCTCGTGCGTGGGATCCAAGTGCTGGATCACCACATACGCCACCCCGCCGTCTTTTTCGCAGCCGGAAAGGAAGCTCTTGAGCGCGTCCAATCCGCCTGCCGAGGCAGCAAGGGCGACCACATGAATCCCTTTATGTTTTCCCACCGATTCTTTGATCAATTCTTGAGCTGCATTAAGTCATTGCTCTCATAAGTGGATGCACGCGCATGTAAAGGCGCAAGGGTTCCGCCGGGGGCGGGCCACGACGGATTTTATCCGCAAAAGTTCAACCGCTTTTTCCCCCGCCCGCCGATCGGCCATGCGGCCGATCCTCCACGGCGGAATTGACAGGGCTCGCGCCGAATTCCTTGAATGGCAGACCGTGAGCAGTTTCGGGTTCCGACCGCACTTTTCCTACCTCCTCCCCGGCGCTCCGGCGGAGGAGCAGCAGCGCCTCTTCGACGCCCTGTGCGCGGCGGGCGGAAGCTTCGAGGTGAAGAGTTTTCCCGGCTTCCTCTGCCTGCGGATCCCGCCCTCCGACCGCCACTTCTGGTCGCCGCGGCTCCATCTTTCCTTCGAGGCCGGCGAGGCCGGCAAAACCTGCCTCGAAGGCATCTACGGCCCGAACGCCAATGTCTGGTCGCTGTTTCTCTACGGCTACCTCCTCGTCGGCAGCGCCGCGCTTTTCGGCGGCTCCTTCGGCTGGGCGCAGCACGCGCTCGGCAAGACGCCGTGGGGGCTGTGGATCTTCTGGGCCGCGCTGGCCATCGCCGCGGGGCTCTACGTGCTGGCGCAGTTCGGGCAAAAGATCGGCTCGCAGCAAACCTACCGGCTCCACCAACTGTTCGAGGCCGCGCTGGGCGATCGCATCGAGGTCCGATGATTCCGCGTTTGGCGCTTGGACCGCCGCGGCGCCGGCATCAGGCTCCGCCCATGGACGCGATCGCCCGTGGCAAGCAGGTCATCGAAATGGAAGCCGCCGCCCTGATTTCCCTCGGCCAGCGGCTCGACGGCTCGTTCGGCCGGGCGGTCGAGCTGCTCCGCCAGGCCATCGACAGCCGCGGCAAGATCGTCGTGGTCGGCATCGGCAAAAGCGGCAACATCGGCCACAAGATCGCCGCCACGCTCAACTCCACCGGCTCCACCGCGGTCGTGCTCAACTCCCAGAACGCGCTCCACGGCGACCTCGGACTGGTCTGCGATGGCGACGCCGTCATCGCCCTCTCCTACTCCGGCGAAACCTCCGAGCTGCTCGATCTGCTGCCGCACCTGCGGCGCTTCGACATCACCCTGGTCGCCATGACCGGCAAGCCCGGCTCCACCCTTTCCCGACACTCGGACGTCACCCTCGATACCTCCGTCGAGCGCGAGGCCTGCCCGCTGAACCTCGCCCCGACCTCGTCCTCGACCGCCATGCTGGTCATGGGCGACGCGCTGGCCATGGCCCTGCTCGATGTCCGCGGCTTCACCGAGGAGCAGTTCGCCCGCTTCCACCCCGGCGGGGCGCTTGGCCGCGCGCTGCTGCTGAAGGTTTCCGACATCATGCGCGCCGGCGCGGCGCTGGCCGCGGTGCCGGAGAGCGCGATCGTCCGCGACACCCTCACCGCCATGTCCGCCGCCCGCTCGGGTGCCTGCGTGATCCTGCGGGAAAACGGCGGCCTGGCCGGCATCTTCACCCACGGGGACTTCGCGCGCTCCTACCAGCAGGACGCCATGGTCGGCAACCGGCCGGTGGCCGAGCTGATGACCCGCAACCCGATCAGCGTCGCCGCCGACGCCCTCGCCGCCGAGGCCGTGCAGACGATCGGCTCGCACCGGGTCGACGACGTGGTCGTGCTGGATGCCGACGGCCGTCCGGTCGGCCTGATCGACACCCAGGACTTGGCGCGGCTGAAGATCGTCTGATGGCGCTCAGGGCTTCGCCCAATCGAGGCCGTCCAGCACTGCCACCACCAGCTGGCCCTTGTGATCGGTCGCGGTCGGGTAGTCCTTGCGGATCTCCGCGGCCAGTTCCTTGGCCTCCTTCAGGTCACCGTTTCGCGCCAGCGTGTCGCCGAGCATGAGGCGGGCATAGGCCCCGACCTGGCAGCCATCGTAGTAATAACAATCGCTGAAGTCCTCGACCGCCCTGCGCAGATACTTGAGCCGCTGCTCGCCTTCACTCATCTGCCCGAGATAGAGCGTCGCGCAGCCGGTGCGGTTGGACTTCTTGTATTTCTGGATGAGCTTTTCGAGGCTGTCGACCGCCTCGTTGCTGCGCCAGTTCTTGTTGGCGACCTGATAGAGCGACTCGATGTCGCGCCGGTCCTCGATGCTGTAGACCTCGTTGTCGCGGCGTCCGCGCTCGCGGGCGGCCTGCTTGTTTTTCTCGACCGCTTCCGTGGCCTTGCCCTCGTCGGCGGCGGGTGCGTCTCCGAGCTTCTTTTCCAGCTCGGCGACCTTTTTTTCGAGTTCGGCCACCCGCGATTCGAGGCTGGCCGGCGCGGTCACCGGCAGCGCCAGCAGGGCGGCGGCCAAAATGGTTTTCGTTTTCATGGAATCGGCCATCCTTAGCCGAACCCGAGCGCGAACGGAAGCTGAGAGAGCGACAGCGCTTCCGCCGACCGCGCCGAAGCGCAGGAAGTCTGCGAAGCCGAAGTCATCGACGAACACGGGGCCGTCCCGATGTTTCCTTGAAAAATTGACGACCATGCTAGGCTCGGAGCCATGCCGGGGGTTTCCTCCCACCACCTGCTCGCCCTCACCCTCATCCTCCCCCCTCTCGCCATGGCCGAACCGACGGCCACGAGGGACTTGCGGATCGAGGTCGACTTCCTGCGCGGCAGCGACCCGCTCACCTCGGCCGCCATGCGCGGCGCGGCGATCTCGCGGGCGGACCTGATCCTCTCCGATGTTTCCTTCCAGCGCCCGGACGGGAGCTGGCTGCCGCCGGCCCGCTGGGATGGCTTCTTCAGCGCCACGGCCGAGGACCTATCGCCCCCGCTGCGCGGCCTGCCGGTCCAGGAAATGAAGGCGGTGCGGTTTTTCGTCGGGCCGCCGGAGGCCATCAACCACGCCGATCCCGCCAGCTTCGCGGCCGATGATCCGCTCAACCCCGCGCGCCACAACATGCACTGGGAGTGGCAGTCGGGCTTCATCTTCCTCGCGCTCGAGGGCAGGCTGGTCGGGGGAAACCAGGACGGCCGCGGGTTTTCCTACCACCTCGGCAACGACCCGCAGCGCCGGGAGATCACGGTGCCGATCGAGCTGCCGGCCGACCACGGAACGCTCCGGCTCGGGCTGGACCTCGATGCGGTGCTCGATTTCGACCTGACCGCCGCGCCGGCCAGTACGCACTCGCGCGAGGGCGATCCGCTGGCTGCGGAGCTGGCCGCCAACACGACCCGGGCCTTCCGTTTCCTCGGCACCCGCCGGGAACTGGTCCAGCCGGATGCCGCCGCGCCGGCGGTGAATGCACCGCCCGGCACGACGCCCTACCGGCTGGAGATTTCTCACCGTTTCCCGCAAGTCCAACTGCCGGCCGACAACCCGCTGACCCGCGAGGGCGTGGCGCTCGGTCGGGACCTGTTTTTCGATCCCGCCTTGTCGGCCGATGGCTCCGTTTCCTGCGCCTCCTGCCACCAGGCGGAGGCCGCGTTTTCCGATCCGGGAAAAGCGCGCAGCCTCGGAATCGGCGGCCGCCCGACCGCCCGTCACGGGATGCCGCTGTTCAATCTGGCGTGGGCGAAATCGTTCTTCTGGGACGGCCGCTCGCCGAGCTTGCGCGAACAGGTGCTGGTGCCGATCGGGCACCCGGACGAGATGGGGCACGACCTCGCCAAGCTGCCCGCCGACCTGGAAAAAACCTACGGCCCGCGGTTCGCGGCGGCCTTCGGATCGCCGGGCGTGACGAACGAGCGCCTCGGGTTGGCCTTCGAGCAGTTCCTGCTCAGCCTGGTCTCGCAGCACTCGCGATTCGATCGCGCGCTGGCCGGCGAAACGGAGTTCACGCCGCAGGAAAAGCGTGGCTTCCAGCTCTTCGTGACCGAGAACGACCCGGCCCGCGGGCTGCGCGGGGCCGACTGCTTCCACTGCCACGGCGGCGCGCTTTTCACCGACCACGACTTTCACAACAACGGGCTCGACGAGACCTTCGAGCACGATCGCGGACGCGCCGAGGTGACCGGAAACGACGCCGACCTCGGCAAGTTCAAGACGCCCTCGCTGCGCAACGTTGCCCTCACCGCGCCCTACATGCACGACGGCCGTTTCGCCACGCTCGAGGAAGTGATCGAGCACTACGACTCCGGCGTGCGCAGGTCGGCCACGCTCGACCCCAATCTTTCCAAGCACGACGGCCTCGGCCTCAGCGCACAGGACAAGGCCGACCTGACCGCCTTTCTCCGCACGCTCAGCGACCCGGCCATCCTCCCTACGTCATCGCGTAGTACGCGATCACGGCCCAGTCCGTAATCTCCCCACCTCCCCTCCCCCTCATGTCCCCCCGACGCCTCCTTCTCCCGCTGGTGGCCGCCTGCACCATTCCCGTGCTGGCGGACCCGAACGAACACGCGGCCGACGACGCCTTTTGGGCCGATGCCGCCGCGCTGCTGCCGGGCTTCGACGGCACGCCGGCCGCGCCCGGACCCTCGAACGACGACGGCTCGTGGGGCTCGGTGATGACGTGGCCGCACACGCCCGTTTCCGCGGCCACGCTGCCGACCGGGAAGATCCTGACCTTTTCCGGCCAGGAGCCGAAACACTGGCCCGGCACGAAAACCCAGACCTACTGGGCGGTTTGGGACCCGGCGAGCAACACGTTTTCCAACGACCTCTACCTCGACCACGAGATGTTCTGCGCGCACCTCGTGATGCGCACCGACGGCAACGTGCAGAGCATGGGCGGCCGCTACACGGTACGCGACTCCTCGACCTACGACTGGCGCGAGAACCGTTGGTCGCGGAACAAGAACATGTTCGATCCGCGCTGGTACACCACCAGCGTGGCGCTGCCGGATGGCGACGTGTTCACCGTCTCCGGCAGCGGCGGGCCGAACACGGCGGAGCGCTATCACCCGGAAACCGACATCTGGCAGCGGCTCGGCGGCATCAACTGGCAGCCCGTGGCCCAGGCGGAGGGCTTCGAGTCGGACTGGTGGCCGTATGTCTTCGTGGCGCCGGATGGCCGGCTGTTCCACTTCGGCCCGACCAAGGAAATGCACTGGGTTTCCCCGGACGGCAACGGCACCCGCGTCTCCGCCGGGCTGCAGGTGCCGGGCAACTACTACTCGAAGCACGCCGGCGTGGTGATGTATGCCTCGGGAAAATTCCTCGTCGCCGGCGGGGCGTCGTCCGCGACCGATTCGAACACTTCGTCGACGACCTGCTACACGGTCGACCTCAACACCACGCCGCCGACCGTCGCGCTGACTTCCCCGATGCGCTACCCGCGGCGGTTCCAGAACGCGATCGTGCTGCCGACCGGCGAAGTCCTGATCGTCGGCGGCAACACCTCCGGCGTGAAGTTCAGCGACCAGGGCACCATCCTCACGCCGGAAATCTGGAACCCGGCCACCGGCACCTGGCGCGAAGTGGCGGACATGGCGATCCCGCGCAACTACCACTCGACCGCCCTGCTGCTGCCGGACGGCCGCGTGTTTTCCGGCGGCGGCGGGTATGAGTCGGGAAATCCGAACTCGTCCATCACCCACACCGACGCCCAGCTCTACACGCCGCCGTCCTTGTTCGACAGCAACGGCAGCGCCGCCACCCGGCCGGTCATCGGCTCGGCGCCGGACTCGGTGACGCTCGGCTCGGTCTTTGCGGTCGATGCCACCGCCGGGCTCCACCGTTTTTCGATGATCCGCCTGATGGCCACCACCCACGGGCTTTCGACCGACCAGCGCTTTCTCGACATCCCCTTTTCCGAGGAAGCCGATGGCCACTACCGGCTGGTCGCCCACCCGAATGCCAACGTGATGGTGCCGGGCTACTGGATGCTGTTCGGTCTCGATGAAAACGGCGTTTATTCGAAGGCGAAGATCCTCCACGTGCGGGAAACGATCGATGCTCCCACGAGCGGATTGCAGGCGACCTATCACGACGGCACCGCGCTCGCGAACCCGAAGCTGACCCGCACGGATGCGGTCGTGGATTTCGACTACGAGGCCGAGAGCCCGCTGCCCGCCGAGCTCGGCGCGGACAACTGGTCGACCCGCTGGACCGGCTGGGTGATCCCCGACTACACGGAGACCTACACCTTTTCCACCACCTCGGACGACGGCGTGCGACTGTGGGTCGACGGGCAGAAGCTGGTCGATGACTGGACCGCCCAGGCCGCCACCGAGCACACCGGCAGCATCGCGCTCACCGCCGGCGTGCCGGTGCCGATCCAGCTCGAACACTACCAGGGCGGGGGCGATGCCATCATCCAGCTCCGCTGGTCGTCGCCGCGGACCGCCAAAGCCATCATCCCCTCGCGCACCCTGCGCGCCGCCCAGCCGGAAAACGAGGCGGTCATCGCCGCGGACAACCGTCACGAGTTCTACGTCGATGGACATCTGGTCGCGATCGGGACCGACTGGAAAAAAGCGCTGCGCTCGGCCTTCAGCGCGGGTCAGCGGGCGACGCTGGCCATCCATGCCACGGATGCGGACGGCATCGGCGGCGTGATCGGCGACTTCACCATCGGCGGCCATCCGGTGATCACCGACGCGGGCTGGAAGGTGTCCACTTCGGCCGCTGCGGGTTGGGAAAAGCCGGGCTTCGACGACTCCGGATGGGCCTCCGCCACCGACTACGGCGCGCTCACGGCATCGCCTTGGAATGGCGAGGTGACCGGCATGCCCGTGGACACGCCAGCGCGCTGGATCTGGTCGGCGGACCGCGAGGCGGATGATGAGGTCTTCCTCCGGCTGATGGTCGGCATGCCGGAGTTTTCAGCGATCAGCGACCGTGTCGGGCTCATCGGCAGCACGGTCTCATTCACTCCGACGATCACCTACTCCGACCTCGGAGGCATCACCTTCGCCGCCACCGGTCTGCCGGCGGGCCTGAGCCTCGATCCCGCCAGCGGCACGATCTCCGGCACGCCCTCGGAGCACGGCGTTTTCACCGTGACGCTGACCGTGCTGGCCGACGGCGCGATCGCCGACACGGCGCACTTCACCTGGACCATCCGCCTACCGGGCCAGGGAGACGGCTCGCTGCTGCGGGAAGTTTGGTACGATGTTTCTGGTAGCACCATCGAAGCCCTCACGAGCGATCCGCGCTACCCGGCCTCGCCGTCGCTCAGCGGGGAAATCACCGCATTTCCCGTGGCCGCCAATTCCGGAGACAACTACGGCACCCGGCTGCGCGGCTACCTGCACGCCCCCGTGAGCGGCGATTACACGTTCTGGATTTCCAGCGACGACAGCAGCCGCCTGCTGCTCAGCACCGACGAGTCGGCTTTCAGCGCGGTGGAAATCGCCGGCATCACGAACGGCAAGGCGGGCGTCACGGAGTGGAACAAATTCACCTCCCAACAATCCGCTCCGATCCCACTGGTCGGAGGCCGGCGCTACTATCTCGAGATCCTTCACAAGGAAGGCACCGGCAGCGACCACATCAACCTCGCCTGGCAGGGTCCGGGCGATGCCGAAATGGGGGTCATGGAGGGCTCCTTCCTTTCGCCCTACAACCCGAACCTGCCTCCGGTCCTCGCCGCCATCGGCGACCTCGAGCACACGGTCGGTGGTGCGATCACCTTCCACCCGCGGGCCAGTGATCCGAACGGCGACGATCTCACCTTCACCACCAGCGGACTGCCCGCCGGGCTTTCATTGGATCCGGAAAACGGCGACATCACCGGCACTCCGGTCTCACCGGGCGCGATGACGGTCACCCTGACGGTCTCCGACTCCGAAGGCGCCACCGCCTCGCAGAGTTTCCAGTGGACCATCCACGCGGCGCTCGCGCTGGAACCCCCGCTGAATGGCGTCGACTGGGCCGGCGCGACGCCCGGCTTCTCAGTGCAGGCAAGCGGAGGCACCGGCGTGCGATATGTGTGGAACTTTGGCGACGATTCGGAGGAGGAAACCACGACCGAGCCGGTGAACCAGCACACCTTCGCCACCCCGGGCCGCTACACGATCACCCTCACCGGCATCGACGCCAACGGCACCGAAACCACCGCCACCTTCTACCAAAACATCCGCCCCCACGTGTCGGGGGCGCGGCCCACCGTTTCCCAAGCCATCGCCGTGGGCGCGGGCAGCGTGTGGACGGTCAATCCGGACAACGGGTCCGTCTCGACGCTGAACCTCGTGACCGGCGGCATCAATGCGGAGATCGCCACCGGTGAAAAGCCGCACTCGCTGGCCTTCGCCCCGGATGGTTCCCTGTGGGTCGCCAATCAAAGCTCATCGACGATCAGCGTCATCGATCCCGCCACCTACGAGGTTTCCAGTACCATCGCCCTGCCGCGCGGCTCCGCTCCGTTCGGGCTGGCGTTCACGCCCGACGGCTCGGCGGCGTTCGTGGCGCTCGAGGCTTCCGGCCAGCTGGCCAAGCTTTCCCCGACCACCCGGGAAATCCTCGGCCTCGCGGAGGTCGGACCCCACCCGCGCCACCTCTCGATCACGGCGGACAGCGCCACGGTGCTGGTCTCGCGCTTCATCACCCCGCTGGTCCCCGGCGAGGCCACGGGGGATCCGTCACCCGATCAGGGCGGCGGGGAAATCGTGAGCGTTTCCGTTTCCGACCTCGCCATCGGCAACACGATCGTGCTGGTGCCCTCGCAGCAACCCGACTCGGGCGGCGGCGGCCGCGGCATCCCGAACTACCTCGGCCCCGCCGTCATTTCGCCCGCCGGCGACTTCGCCTGGGTGCCCTCGAAGCAGGACAACATCCAGCGCGGCATGCTGCGCGACGGCAAGGACCTCACGCACGACTCGACCGTCCGTGCGATCACCTCCCTGGTGAACCTTTCGACCGGTGCCGAGGAGGTCGAGGCCCGCATCGACCACGACGACGGCTCGGTGCCGTCCACGGCCTTGTTCGATCCCTTCGGGCTGTTCCTCTTCGTCGCGCTCGAAGGCTCGCAAGAGGTGGCCGTGATCGACGCCTACGCGCGGGCCGAGCTGTTCCGCATCCCGGTCGGTTTCGCGCCGCAGGGGCTCGCGCTTTCGCCGGACGGCAGCGTGCTGTTTGTGCACAACTTCATGAGCCGCTCGGTCTCGCTGGTGGCCGTCGCGGACCTGGTCAACTTCGGCCTGCCGCGCGCCAACCTGCTGGCCACGCTCGGCACCGTCGCCCGCGACGCGCTGCCCGCCGATGTGTTGAAGGGCAAGCAGCTGTTCTACGATGCGAAGGACGACCGCATGGGCCTCCAGGATTACATTTCCTGCGCCGCCTGCCACAACGAGGGCGGGCATGATGGCCGCGTGTGGGACTTCACCGGCTTCGGCGAGGGGCTGCGGAACACCATCGACCTCCGCGGCCGCGCCGGCACCGGGCACGGCCCGCTCCACTGGTCGGCGAACTTCGACGAGGTCCAGGATTTCGACAACCAGGTCCGCGACCTGGCCGGGGGCGACGGTTTGATCGACGGACTGCCGCACCCGCCGCTCGGCGAACCGAACGCCGGTCGCAGTGCCGACCTCGACGCGCTGGCGGCCTACGTGACCTCGCTTTCCGGCTTCGCCGAAAGCCCCCACCGCCAGCCGGGCGGCGAGCTCACCCCGTCGGCCCAACGCGGAAGGACCGTGTTCATTTCGGAAAACTGCGCCTCCTGCCACGGCGGCGTGAACTTCACCGATTCCGGCAGCGGGCCGCTCCACGACATCGGCACGCTGAAGCCCTCCAGCGGCTCACGTCTCGGCGGCGTGCTCGATGGCTTCGATACTCCGACCCTGCGCGGCCTCCACGACGGCGCCCCCTATCTTCACGATGGCTCCGCGGCCACCCTCGCCGAGGCCGTGCAGGCGCACGAAGGCGTGGACCTTGCCGGCGCGGACCTCGACGACCTCGTGTCCTACCTGCTGCAAATCGAGGACAGCGAAGCTGCCGCCCCGACGCCCGGCGCGCCGGCCATTCTTTCGTTCACCGCCTCGCCGACCACCATCCCGGCTGGCGGCGCATCGACGCTTTCGTGGACGGTCGTGGACGGCGGTTCGCCGCTCACCGAGCTCAAGCTCAACGGCGCATCCGTGCTCGGATCTACGACGTTCACCGTAAATCCGGTCTCCACGACGACCTACACCCTCGCGGCGACCAGCTCCGCCGGCACGGCGACCGCCAGCCTGACCATCACCATAGCTTCCCCGCCTCCGGCCGGAGGCTGGTCGGACTGGGTGCAAAATTACAGTTTGAGCGGCGACCCGGCCGACGATCATGACGGCGACTCGTTCAGCGACGGCATCGAGTTTTCCCTCGGCATGGATCCGACCGCCGGGGATGCCAACGTTTCCACCGTAGCCGGCGCCGATCCCGGCCTGCTCCGCGCTCCGAGGATCGAGCCCGTCATTTTCCCGGATGGATCCCGGCGTTTCGACCTCGTGTTCACCCGCCCCGCGGAGACGCCGGACGGGGTCAGCTACTGGCTGGAGGGCACGCTCGATCTCGAGGACGGCTGGGGCGTCATCGCGCATCTCAACGGCAGCGGCGGCACGGACATCGATCCCGGCGTATTGAGCCTCGAGGTACGGGATCTCGGAGACGGCACGGAGGAAGTGCACTCCAGCCTGTATGCCTTCGACCAGGGCTACCTGCGTCTATCCGTGGACATCGCGGGAGATACGCTGAGCTCCGCGCCTTTCGGCTGGCTCAAGCGACCCATCGATCGCAGCCAGAAGATGTTCGCGCCGCCGTTCGCACGGGAAGCGGTCGCGGGTGGAAACTTCACGAGTGCGGACGGCTTTTCCCTCACCGATCCGTCGGCCGCCTGGACCACGGACCAGTGGCTCGACCACGAAGTCCAGATCACCTCGGGTGATGCCGCCGGCGCGCTGCTGGTCATCACTGGCAACACCGCGGACACCCTCAACTTCGGGCATGCTCATCCCTTGCTGGCCGGCCGGCTGGCGGACGCGGCATCGGGAAACTACGTCATCCGCCGTAGCCAGACGCTTGCCTCGCTGTTCGGAGGATTGAATGAAGACGGAGTCATCCCGGGAACTCCGGACGGAGGCGATCTCATCTCCTTCGACAGCCCCGCCGGAGTCTTCGGCGACTACTATTTCCGTAGTGGCGGGCTCGGGGGCGCCGGCTGGCGCTCCACGGCCGATCCTTTCGCCGACATGGCCGGGGCCGTCATCGCACCCGGAGACGGATTCACCTTCCGCCACTCCTCCAGCGATCCGGTGACGCTGTGGTTCTACGGCGAAGTGGTGCTGGGGCAGCGCTTGCGCATCGTCCGCCAGGGCACGCGCATCCTCGGCAGCCAGACGCCGGTCGACCATGCCACCCTCGATACCCTCGGGCTCGATCCCTACTTCCTGGTCAGCCCGGATTCGAACAACCACAGCCACGTCTATCTGGAAAGCCCGTGGGGCTATCAGGGCCACTACCAAAAGGACGACACCCTGCCCGGCGGCAGCGGCTGGAGGGCGATCCCCGACGACGTGACGGAGGTCGGCGGCAAGGCGATCGATCCCGCGTCCGGCTGGCTGTTTTTCCGCTTCGGCGAAGAGGCCGTGTGGGAGCGGCCGCAACCCTTCAGCTATCCGGAATGAGGTTTCTCGTCCTGCTCCTGCTGACCTTGGGGATGGCCCGCTCGGCCGAGGTCACGATCAACTTCGGCGCCCAGTCCGCAGGCGGCGGTGTGGGCGACTTCCATGGCATCGAGCTGCAGCCGGGTTGCCGGGTCCTCGTCGGCAGCTTCGACCTGACGCCGGCCGAAGTGATCACCCGCGGTGGCGATCATTTCTACCTGCTCGACCATTTCGAAACCTTCGCCACGACGGTCATCGGGAGCTTCAATGGCACGCCGCAGCCCGCTCCGGGTGCCTTCTCCGGGAGCGTCGTGGTGGAAACGGAGGCCCATGCGGGAAAGCGGATCTACCTGTGGATCCTCGACGCGTCCGGCTTCGGCACCGCCACCAGTCATCTCGTGCTTTCCGCGGCGGACTGGGTCGTGCCCTCGATTCTGTCGGTTTCCTGTCAGACAAGCGATCCCGACCTCGCCGATCCCGGAGCGGTCGCGATCGTCACGCGGGACCCCGCGATTACCTCGCCGACGCTGGGGGGCACCCTGCTCCAAGCCGTTCCCCTGGATCATCCCGACGAGTCGGACAAGGACCACGATGGAAGGATCGCCTTGATGGAGTTCGCGACCGGAACGGATCCGGACGTGCCCGATTCCGCTCCCATCATGGCGATGCCGGGAAGCTTCGAGATGGTCCGACGGTCGGGTGCGAGCGGAGACGCCACCCGCTTTTCCGCCGCGGGTTTCGATTATGAGATCCAACACTCGACCGATCTGGCGGCTTGGGAGGAATGGCAGCCCGAACAGCTCGAAGCCGAAACCTCTCCGGTGCCCGGAAAGCCGGAATGGGAGCGGCTGCGGCTTGCGTTTCCCCCGCCCTCCGAAAGCTGCGGATTTTTCCGCGTCAAAGTCACCCGCCGCTGATGATTGCGCCTTGCCGGCACGGCCGGGCAGGCCGCTAGTAGGGCGTGCCCGACCCTTTTCCCTGGCTCGTCCTCCTCGCCGGTCTTGCGGCCGGGGCGGTGAACGCCATCGCCGGGGGCGGGACGCTGCTGACCTTCCCGGCGCTGCTCGCAGCGGGCTTGTCGCCGGTGGTGGCCAACACGACCTCGACGATCGCTTTGTGGTTCGGCATTCCCGGCTCGGTGTGGTCGTTCCGCCATCGTCTGCGCGAGGTTCGCGCCTGGATTTGGCCGATGGGTCTCGTGTCGCTGGTGGGAGGCGGGGTCGGCGCGTGGCTGCTGCTGGCCATGCCGGAGAGCATCTTCGAGGTCGCCATTCCATGGCTGATCCTGCTCGCCACGGGACTTTTCCTTTTCAACGAACCGCTGCGTCGCTGGGCCCGCGCCCACGCCGGGGAACCGGAAGGTCCGAGCCCCAAGGCGCTGGCCTTCCAAAGCGTGGTGGCGATCTACGGCGGCTACTTCGGGGCCGGGATCGGGATCATGATGCTCGCCGGCCTGGGAATCCTGGGTTTCCGCGACGTGAACCGCATGAACGCGCTGAAAAACCTGCTCGGCGCGCTGTGCAACACGGCCGCGACAATCGGCTTTCTGGTCAGCGGCCGCTACGACCTGCCTCATGCGCTGATCCTGCTGGCCGGCGCCTTTCCGGGCTACTTCATCGGCGCCCATTTCGCGCAGCGGATCCCGGCGAAGGTGGTGCGCGTGATCGTGGCGGCGATCGGGATCGGCCTCGCGGCCAAACTCCTATTTTCCTCGTAGCAGGCGCCTCAGAAGAGCTGGTCGAGCTGCTCCTCCGGCAGGTGGCCGAGCAGCAGGAACACGCGCCCGTCCTGCTGCCAGCGCGCCACGGTCCAGTCGCCGTGCTTGCCCAGCTTCGGGTGGCCGCAGGTGGGCAGCGAGGCTTTCACGTCCGCTTCGCGGAAGACCACGAGATGAACCGCATCGCCCTCGCCGCGGCGGAAGCACACGATGGCGCCCTCCTTGCCATCGACGTCGAGCGTCCGGCAGCCGATGCCGGGGATGTCCTCCAGGCCCTTGGGCACGCAGCCTCCGGGACAGGCGCGGCCGGAGTTGCGGATGAAATTGAACAGGACCTCGTGGTCCGGATTGCTCAGGTCCAGCGTGAAGCCGGGTGATTCGAGCGTCGAGATGGCCGAGTTTTCGACATGGGAGATTGGCACCGCCGTTCCCGAGTTGGCCGGTACCACGCCCGCGATCGGCACGGTGGATGAAGTCTCTCCCGGCTTGGAGAGGACCATGGCCAGAACGATTCCGGCGGCGGCGGCAAGGGGAATGGCAAGATATTTCCAGCGGGACGGACGAACCACCTCCGCCGGCTCCGACTTTTCCATCGCGATCAGGATTTCCTGGCGCAGGCCGGCAGGCGGACGGATCGATCCCAGGCCCGAGGCTAGCGCATGGTCGGCCTCGTCGAACTCGATGGCCGCGTGGACATCGAAGCAGGCCAGCACTTCCTCCCGAAGCTCCGGCGGCAGGTCCACGCGACCGAGGGCGGCGGCGAAGGCGGCATCGCGGGCCCGCTCGCGCCCCAACCATTCGCCCAATTCACGATCCGAGGCCGCGACGGCCAGGGCCTCGGCGAAATCGGCATCGGAGGCATCCGAGCCGTCGGCCCGGATGGACTTGAGAATAAAACGTGCCTGTTCCCTATCCATGGTGCTTGCGCAGGTGTTCGGGTTGCAGTTGGAGGATGTTCTTCGGGGCGCTCGCGGGCTCCTGAGTCATGCGCTTTTTCAGCATGTCCTTCGCCCGGGAAATGCGCGACATCACCGTCCCGATCGGGATGTCGAGGATCTCCGCGATCTCCTTGTAGCTGTGCTGCTGGAGGTAAAAGAGCGTGATCGGGGCGCGGAAGGTCTCATCGAGTTCGCCGAGCAGCTCGAGGGCGCGTTGGCCGTCGAGCTGGCGATCGGGATCGTCCTCCTCGGCTCCCGTGCGCTCGATGAGCTCTTCGGTCAGCTCACCGTCGGCATAGCGTCTCCGCCGCCGGGCATGCGACAGGAATTCGCGGTGGAGGGTGGTGAAAAGCCAGGTCTTGGCCTTGCTCCGATCCCTCAGCTGGTCGCCTTTCCGCGCCCAGATGCAGAAGGTCTGCTGGACCAGGTCCGCGGCGGTTTCGCGTTGCTTGGCCAGCGACAAGGCGAAGCGGTAAAGCGCCTCGTAGTGTGCATCGACCAACTCCTCGAACTCGCTCATGAACGCTATTGGGAGACAGCTCCAACGAGTCTATTCCCGGAATCTTGTCGCCCGGGATGCCACCGGTTTCCTCCTTCATCCCCCCGCCGCGCACACGAGGGGAAACGGGATCACGTTGTCCGGCGGGTCGGACCCGCCGGGCAGCTCAAGACGTTGTTCGCCATCCAGCACCTTCTCGGCCAGGTCGAGGATGCGGAACAGATCATTACGGTCGGTGGGGGCTTTCCCGAGACGGGACAGCTTCAGTACGGCCTCGCGGCTCATGGTGGGTGGGTGTGGAATAGAGGTTGGGTGAGAACCACTACTCCCTACGGCCTGGCCTTGGGGGGCACGGGCATGACCATGGGGTGTGGGTGAACGGTGTTGATAAAAACCATGGTCTCACCTTCGATCAAGCCATAATTCACTGATTCTGAGATACTTTTAATATCTTAAATATATGGTTTTTTCGGCTTTCCACCTTGTAGAAACGGAGATCTCCCCCGTTGAGGTCATCACCCCGTGCTTGCGAAACTCGCTGCCTGACCTTGAATGCCTGCATGTTACGCAGGTTGATCGGAGTCGTCTCAGGTTTTGGAGCGGTCGCGGGCGCCATGGAAGTGGCGAAGACGCCGGACGGGATGGAGGTGAAGGAGAACGGTCACTTTTTAACGGCCTATCATGCCGGCAGGGTGCCCTATCTCTATCCGCTTCCGAGCAGTTCGGGCGCGAATCTCGCCCGTCATTGGCCGATCGAGGACGATGCCGAAGGGGAGGAGCACGACCACCCCCACCACCGGTCGATGTGGCTCTCCCATGGCGCCGTGAATGGATTCGACTTCTGGGCCTGGACCGGCAAGGGCGAGCCGCAGATCAAGCACCTGCGGACGCACGACGTGAAGGAAGAAGCCGACGGAGCCGCCTTCACCGTCGACCTCGAGTGGATTGCCGACGGTCACCGCCAGCTCGCCGAGACCCGGACCTATCAATTCCACCGGGCCGATCCGGAAACGCTGTGGATCGACCTCACGTCCCGGCTCAAGGCCAGCGATGGCGAGGTGAAATTCGGCGACACCAAGGAGGGCACCTGCGCCCTCCGTGTGGATCGCACCCTGCGCCTCAAGGGTCCCATGGCCAAGGGGGGCATTCTCGACAGCGAGGGTCGGAAGGACGACCAATGCTGGGGCAAGCGTTCGAAATGGGTGGCGTTCGTCGGACCCGATGAACAGGGCGAGCCCGCCGTGGTCGCGATGTTCGATCACCCGGACAACCTTCGTTTCCCCGGCTGGTGGCATGCGCGCGACTACGGTCTGCTGGCCGCGAACCCCTTCGGCATCCACGATTTCGAAAAAGGCAAGGCCCCGGGGAGCGGCGACTTTGTTCTGAAAAATGGAGACACCCTCACCCTGCGCTATCGAATCCTGCTCCACCACGGCACCCCCCAAGGCGCCAAGCTCGGCGCCTGTTGGGAGGATTTTTCAAAGTAGCACCGCGAGCGGGAAATCGCCGGGTTTTCCCTTGACCGGTGGTCGCCGGCGTGCATTCTTCGCCGCCCGTCCGACGACCGGACCCCAATCTCCAACCATTTTTCCACCATGGCCCGCGTTTGCAGCATCCGAGGAAGCCGAGTCCGCTCCGGCGGCCGCATCAACCGTTCCGGTCTCGCCAAGAAAAAGGGCGGCATCGGCCGTCACGTCACCAAGGTCGTGAAGCGCAAGGTCGCTCCGAACCTCCAGACCAAGCGCATCTGGGTTCCCGAACTGGGCCGCTACGTCCGCGTGAAGCTCTCCGCCCGCGCGCTGAAGACGGTCAACAAGAACGGCGCCTTCGCCACCCTCAAGGAAGCCGGGATCATCTGATCCGAGGGCGAGCATTGGTTTTTTGATGAAGCCCGGGTTTTCCGACCCGGGCTTTTTCATGCTTCGATGCAAGGCACGAGGACCGCGTCATCCATGCCGTGGATCTTCTTTTTATCCGCCGGCACGAGCGTCGCCAGGCAGCCGCCGAACTCCGTCTGGCCGAGGTCGTCGGTGAAATAATAGGGGCACAGACGCGCGCGCATCGGCACGGTCTCAAGGCTTCCATCCTCGCGATACACCGGGTGCTCGACCAGTCGCGTGTCGCGGAATTCCTGTAAAATCCACGGCTGCTGGCTGAAATCCTCGAGCGCCTGCTCGAGCGACGCCTTCCACTCCGTGGCGGAGAGGTCGTGGCCGATGTGGACGCCCCTCGACCCCCACGCAGTCTCGTGAAAGCCGCTGATTTTGAGCACCAGCTGACGCTCCTTTTGGCTGAAGGCGGCCACCTCGTCCCACCCGTGCACCTCCAATCGCGGCAACGCGGCCTGCGGCGGCAGGGGCTCGGGATCCGCCACCCAGCCGAAGGGCACCCACTCCCGCAGACGCTGCAAGTGACTTCCGCGCATCATCGATTCCCACATCGGCTTCAGCGCCGGCGTCCACAGCAGCGCCAGCCACAGCTTGTCCTCCAGGTGGGGAAGACAGCCCGGCAAAAGCTTCAGCCCGCCGGCAACCGAGTCCTCCGCCAGCTTCTGGAACACGTCCATCGACTCCCAGTCGAACCACTCGAAAAAGCGGTAGACCTCCTCCGCCGAGCGGAAATCCTCCGCCATCAGCGCTCGCCGATCGCCTCCGGCCTCGCTCGCCAACCAGCGCATCTCCTCGAAATAATCAGCCGCCTCCTCGGCCACGACCGTGATATTCCCGCGCGCCGTGATGGAGCGGAAGCCCTCAACCATCCCCTCGGCTCCGCCCAGCACGTCGAACCCCGCCGCGCTATAGGTCCGGGCCAGCCAGCCGGTGATGCCCATCCCGCCCGGCACCGCATCGATCTCCGTCAGCGAAAACCCGTTTTCTCCCAACAGGAGATCCGGCCTCACCACACGCGGAAGCTGCCCCTGACGCCCGGCCTCCCGCTGGATCTCCACCATCCAGGTCGGCTTGCCCGTGTCCAGGAGTTCCGCGATCCAGCCAGGCAGCGAACCCGCTGCACTGCGCCGGTAGACCTCGTCGCAGGTCTGCTGGAAGCGCGCGAGCACATGCCCCATCCCCCGCAGCGCCCTTGCTTCGCTTTTGGAGAGCGCCAACGGCTGGGGAGAAAGTCGCCAACTTCGCCCGAAGCGGTCCCCCCCTCCGGCCTCGCGCAAGGTTTCAAAATCCGCCTTCATGCCATCGCCCGAAGCGCGCCGCGCACCAATTCCTCGGTGGTGGCGTCCGGTTTTTCCTCCAGCGTCTTTTTCACGGCCTTCCTTGCATCCACCTGCTTGTAACCCAAGGCCACCAAGGCCAGTTCGGCGTCCGCCGCGGCCGGCTGCATGCCTCCCGCCTCCACCTCGCGCCAGGTTTCGGCCACCCCCACCTTGTCCTTCAGCTCCAGCACGATCCGCTCCGCGGTCTTCTTGCCCAGACCCTTGATCTTGGAAAGGGCGGCAATGTCACCCTTGGCCACACAGCCCTTGAAACGTTCGACCGGCATGCCGCTGAGCACGGCCATCGCGATCGAGGGCCCGATCCCGCTCACCCGGTCGATCAGCAGGATGAATACGTCCCGATCCTCGTCGCCGGCAAAGCCGTAGAGCGTCTGCCCGTTTTCCCGCTGGTGGTGGTAGGTCCGCAGGTCGATCGATTGGCCCTCAACCGGGTGCAGCCGATCCATGCTCGAAAGCGGCACCATCACCTCGTAACCCACTCCGGCCACATCCAGCACCAGCCGGTTCGGGTAACTTTCCCACACGGTGCCCCGCAAGCGAACAATCATTGCAGCGCAGCTTGGCGAGGGCGTGGGATCCGTCAATTCCCGACGCGAACCCGGGCGCCACCAAGCATTTATTTCATGTTTCTTGAATTTTTTAGTTGATCGAATAAGTAGCGTTTTTTTAAAGCATGGGCTTTTTGGGGTCGCTTTTGTGACAGGTTGCTGCTATCCTCTCGCCGCTATGGCAACCACCACGAAACGCACTCGGTTCTCACGCCGGCTTCCCGATCACGTCACGGATGAACTCTGCAACGTCCTCGCGGAAGACAAGGTCTTTGGCTTCAATGACCTCTTCGAACGCGTCTTTGAGAACCTGAAAGTGCGCAACGCCGTCAGCGGTGGCGAGGAAATGCTTCGCCTTCGCGCTTACGAGAAACTTCAGAACCTGGTGACCCGCGGTCTGGTCGAAAAGATCGGCAAGGAATACAAGGGCACCAAGCGTGTCCACGAAGCGTCGAGCGAGTGGCTCGCGCAGCAACAGGAAAACTGAAGCTGAACCGCTTTCCCTGGGACCCGCTTCCGGCCATCCGGAAGCGGGTTTTTTGCGCCCTGGTATCACCCCCACGGATTCGTCGCAGCATCCGTAGGATCAAGCAGGGATGAATGGGATCCGGATGGGATTCTCCTCCCCAGTTTTCATCCCGTTCATCCCTCACTATCCGATTCATCCGGCTCCCCTTTTCCCTGCAGCGCTCCCCACCCTGAGGTAACCAAGTTCGCACTTGGCAGTCCCGGGCCTGCGGGCTATCCCCGGTCGTCCGATGAACGAGCAATTCCTCCCCGTCTTCATCCAGATCGTGTGCGCGGTCGGCTTCGCCGCCGTGGCTCTGGGTCTCAGCGTCGCCCTCGGCAAGTCCGCGCGCCGCAATGCGATGAAGGACACCGCCTACGAGTGCGGCATGCTGCCGATCGGCGATGGGGCCCCGCGCTTCTCGGTGAAATTCTACCTGGTCGCGATGCTCTTCGTCATTTTCGACATCGAGGTGGTCTTCATGTATCCGTGGGCGGTCCAGTTCCGCGACCTCGTCCACCACGGCGACCCGACCGCCTTGGTCAGCATCGCCGGCTTCGCGGGCATCCTCGCCTTCGCCTACGTCTACGCGCTCAAGAAGGGCGCGCTGACTTGGAAGTGATTTCCGGCCCGCTCTCCTCGCGAGGAAACCATCGGCACCTCCTTTCTGGAAGAAGGCTCATACTTCGAGCCGACTGCCTCACCAGCCCGGGCTGAACGCCGGGTTACGATTCGTCACGGAGCCACGGGGGCTGAAAGTTGGCCATATTTCATATCCGCGCCCTCCTTTTGGACGGGAGCTTCATGCTTCAGGCCAACGGCCTGAAATATACCAGCCCGGGCTGAACGCCCGGGTTCCGTCGCGGAGCCATGGAGGGCTGAAAGCCCGGTCCGTGCTTTGGGGAGTCCGCAGCCTTACCATGCAGCTACATCCCGGCCTTCAGGCCGGGATGGTTGGTCCCGGGCCGTTGGCCCTTCGAATCGAACGCCTTGATCCAAAGGTTCAACCACGCTCGGGATGATTCTCCCATCACCTCAGCCACTCCATGCCATCAGGCTTCGCCATCGGTCGTTTCATCCCCGTCGGAGCCTTCTCCGACATCTTCCGGTTCACTCTCCTCGTCATCTGGGATCACCAGCGCGATGTCCTGGAGCTTCTCGCCGCCCCGCAGGCTGAGGAGTTTCACACCCATCGTGTTCCGTCCGGCCTCGCGGACCTCGGAGACGCGGATGCGGATGCTTTGACCACCGGAGGTCATGAGCATGAGCTCGTCGCTCTCGGTCACCGCCACGGCTCGGACCACCTCGCCGGTTTTGTCGCCGACCTTCATGGTGATGATGCCCTTGCCGCCGCGGCTCTGGACGCGGTACTCGGGGAAGGGCGTGCGTTTGCCGATGCCGTTCTCGGAGGCCACCAGAAGGGTCGACTCCTCGGACACCAGCGATAGCGCGACGACGTAGTCGCCCTCCACCGGCCGGATGCCGGTGACGCCCGCGGTCGCGCGACCCATCGGCCGCGCCTGCTCTTCGGGAAAGCGGATGCTCATGCCCTTGCGGGTCACCAGCACCACCTCGTCCTTGCCGCTGGTCAGCCAGGCGCCGATGAGGGTGTTTTCCTCCTCGAGCTTGATGGCGATGATGCCGTCCTTGCGGTAGTTGCGGAAATCGTTAAGGGCCGTCTTTTTCACCCGACCGCTGCGGGTCGCGAAGAACACGTAGCCGGCGTCCTCGCGGAAGGTGATGTCGTTGCCATCCTCGTCGGTGACCCGTTCGAGGCGCAGCATGGCGGCGATCGTCTCCTCCGGCTGGAGGTTGAGGACGTTCTTGATGCTGCGGCCCTTCGAGGCACGCGAGCCTTCCGGGATTTCATACACCCGCTCGACATACACACGACCGGTGTTGGTGAAGAACATCAGGTAGTCGTGCGCCTGCACCGAGAACAGCTGCTCGACGAAGTCCTTCTCGTCCTCGTCGTTCGCGCCGCGGGTCTCCATGCCGCGGACGCCCTTGCCACCGCGCCCTTGCACGCGGTACTCGCTGGCGGGCGTGCGTTTCACGTAGCCGCGGTGGCTGAGAGTGACGATCATGCCCTCGTTGGCGATCAGGTCCTCGATGGCGATCTCGCCCTCGTCGGGCAGGATCGGGCAACGGCGCGGCGTGGCGTGCTTTTCTTTGATCGCCTGCAGCTCGTCCTTGATGATGCCGAGAACGCGCGCCTCGCGGGCGAGGATGTCGAGGAGGTCCTTGATCTCCTCGAGCACGGCGTCGTACTCGGCCTTGATCTTGTCCTGCTCCATCGCGGTGAGCTGATAGAGCCGGAGTTCGAGAATGGCGTTCACCTGGCGCTCGGTGAAAACATACTTGTCGCCCCGGATGCTCGGCTGGCTGCGGATCAGGATGCCGAGCTGCTCGGCGACCGGCAGGTCGAAATGCCGGCTACGGATCTTCTCGCGGGCCTCCTCGCGGTTCTTCGAGTCGCGGATCATCTTGATGAACTCATCGAGATGACCGAGCGCGAGCAGGAAGGCCTCGAGGTTTTCCGCGCGGTCCTCCGCCTTGCGCAGGAGGTAGCGGGTGCGGCGGACGACGACCTCGCGGCGGTGCTCGATGAAGGCGTCGATCGCATCCATCAGCGACAGCTGCTTCGGACGGCGCTCGTGGATGGCCAGCATGTTGACCCCGAACGAGGTCTCCATGGAGGTGAGCTTGAAGAGCTGGTTGACCACCACCTGCGGGCGGGCATCGCGCTTGAGGGTGATCTCGATGCGGGTTTCCTCGTCGGAAAGGTCGCGCATGCCCGAGATGTCGGTGAGCACCTTTTCCCGGACCAGCTCGGCGATCCGCTGCTGGAGCACCGCGCGGTTCACCCCGTGGGGGACCTGGCGAATGGTGATGATGGCCGCGCCACTGCCGGACTCATCGACCTCCATCACACCGCGCATCTTGATGCTGCCGCGACCGGTGCGGAAGTAGCTGTCGATGCCCGAGAAGCCGCGGATTTCGCACGCACTGGCGAAGTCCGGCCCCTTGATGTGGGTCTTCATCTCCTCGATGGAGATCTGCGGGTGGTCGATCCGCGCGCAGACGCCGTCGATCACCTCGCCCAAATTGTGGGCGGGAATGTTGGTCGCCATGCCGACGGCGATGCCGGTGCCGCCATTGACCAGCAGGTTCGGGATGGCGGCGGGGAAAACGACGGGCTCGGTGGTGGTGCCGTCGTAGTTCGGGATGAAATCGACGGTGTCCTTTTCCATGTCGGACATCATCGCCACGCCCATGTGGGTCAGGCGGGCCTCGGTGTAACGCATGGCCGCCGGCGGGTCGCCTTCGACCGAGCCGAAGTTGCCCTGCCCGTCGATGAGCGTTTCCCGCATTGTCCACGGCTGCGCCATGTTGACGAGGGTCGGGTAAATGGCGCCTTCGCCGTGCGGGTGGTAGTTACCGGAGGTGTCGCCGCAGATCTTGGCGCACTTCCGGTGCTGCTTGCCGGGGCTGAGGCCGAGGTCGTTCATCGCCAGCAGGATCCGGCGCTGAGAAGGCTTGAGGCCGTCGCGCACGTCGGGCAGGGCGCGGGAAATGATGACGGACATCGAGTAGTCCAGGAAGGACCTCGACATCTCGTCGGCTACATTGATCGGTTTGATCGAATCGTCGGACATGGAAAAATGGGTTGGCGTTGCCGCGGGCTCAGACGTCGAGGTTCTGGACGTTCAGCGCATTGTCCTCGATGAAGCGCTTGCGCGGTTCGACCACGTCGCCCATCAGGACGTCGAACATGCGGTCGGCCTCGAGGTCGTTCTCCTCGTCGAGCCGGACCCGCAACAGCTTCCGGGTCTCCGGGTCCATGGTGGTCGAATACAGCTCCTTGGCGTTCATTTCACCAAGGCCCTTGAAGCGCTGGATGCGCACGCCGCGCTGGCCGATGTCCATCACTCGCTCAAGGATCTCGAACAGGTTCATCACCGGCAGCGGGTCACCTTCGTCGCCCTCCGCCAGCTCGTAGAGCGGCTTTCCATCAGAGGAAAAGAACGGATCGGTCTCGAGGCCGAACTCCGAGAGCCGGGCGAGCAATTTCGAGATCGGAGTCGCCTCGTGCAGCTCGAACTTCACCGCACGACGGATCACGCCGGCGAACTTTTCGCGGTGCTCCTCGATCTCGGTTTCACTGAGTTCCTCGTCGAAAAGCCGCAGGTCCCGGTTTTCCGCAGCGTAGCTGAGCAGCTCGCGCTCGCTCGGAAAGTAGAGCACCTCTTCGTCGTTGCCCTCGCGCACGCGGACCATGTACTCGGGCAGCTTGCCGTCCTGACGGGCGGCGAGCAGTTCCTTGAAGTTGCCGCCATGCCCTTCAAGCGCCTTGGTGTAGCGGGTCAGGTGAGCCAGCGTATCGAGCACGCTGCGCAGCATGTCGGGCGCGACCACCTCGCCCCCTCCGGGCTTTCGGAGCGAAACGTCGTCGCTGCCGAGCGAGATCAGGATCTTCTGCAGCTGCGGCTCGTCAGCCACGTATTCCTCGCGCTTCTTGCGGGTCACCTTATAGAGCGGCGGCTGGGCGATGTAGAGGTAGCCGGCCTTCACCAGCTCGGCCATGTGGCGGCAGAAGAAGGTCAGCAGCAGGGTCCGGATGTGCGCGCCGTCCACGTCGGCATCGGTCATGATGACGATCTTATGGTAGCGCACCTTCTCCAGGAGGAAGGCTCCTTCCTGGTCGCCTTCGCCGATCCCCGCGCCGATTGCGGTGATCATCGCCTGGATTTCCTTGTTCTGGAGCGCCTTGTGAAGCCGCGCCTTCTCGACGTTGATGACCTTTCCGCGCAGCGGCAGGATCGCTTGGTTCAAGCGGTTGCGCCCGGACTTCGCCGAGCCTCCCGCGGAGTCGCCCTCGACGATGAAGAGCTCGGACTTGGCCGGATCGCGCTCGGAGCAGTCGGCCAGCTTCCCGGGCAGACCGCCGCCGGACATCACCGACTTGCGGACCGTCTCGCGCGCCTTGCGCGCCGCCTCCCGGGCGCGCGCGGCATTGACCGCCTTGTCGATGACGGTTTTGGCCAGATTCGGGTTCTCCTCAAAATAGGTCTGCAAGCCCTCGTAGACGATCGAAGACACCACGCCCTCGATCTCCACGTTGACCAGCTTGTCCTTGGTCTGCGAGCTGAAGCGCGGATTCGGCATCTTCACGCTGATCACGCAGATAATGCCCTCGCGAACGTCGTCGCCGCTCAGCGCCGGATCCTTGTCCTTCAGGATCTTGTTGGCCTTCGCATACTGGTTGATCGCCCGCGTCAGCGCCGTGCGGAAACCCGTGAGGTGGGTGCCGCCATCCGCGTTCGGGATCGAGTTGGCATAACACAGGATGTGATCGTTGTAGCTGTCGTTGTATTGGAAAACGACGTCCGCGAAGACGTCATCTTCCATCACCTTGCCGTCGTACTCCACCTCGACCTTGCGCTTGCCCTTCAGGATCACCGGGTCGGCGTGGACCAGCGTCTTCGACTCGCCGAGCTGGCGCACGAACTGCTCGATGCCCTTGGCGTAGAAGTAAGTTCCCTTCTGTTTCGTCTCCGGGCGCTCATCTTCAAGCTCGATGGTCAGGCCGGGATTCAGGAAGGCCAGCTCCCGCAGCCGTTTCGCCAGTCGCTCAAACTCGAACTCGATGGTGTCCGTGAAGATCGTGGCGTCCGGGAAGAAGGTAATGGTCGTCCCGGTCTGCGTTTCAGGAACCTCCCCGATCACCTCCAGCGGCTTCACCGTCTTGCCACGCTCGAACATGATCGCATGCACTTTCCCCTGCCGCTTCACTTCGGCTTTGAACCAATCTGAAAGGGCGTTCACGCACTTCGCCCCCACCCCGTGGAGGCCGCCGGAATATTTGTAGGCGCCTTGGCCGAACTTTCCGCCCGCATGCAGGCTGGTCAGCACCAGCTCGACCGCCGGAATGCCGAACTTCGGGTGGACATCGACCGGGATCCCGCGGCCGTCGTCGATAATACTGATCGAGCCATCGACATGGATCGCGATACGGATCTTGTCGCAGTAGCCTGCCAAGTGCTCATCGATCGAGTTATCGAGCACCTCGAATACACAATGGTGGAGACCCCGCACGTCGGGATCGCCAATGTACATCCCAGGGCGCTTCCGAACCGCCTCCAGACCTTCCAGCTTGTCGATCTGTTCGGCGCCATATTGCTGCTCGCCGCTGACTTTGGTGTGGCCTTCTTCAGGCTCTTGGGGCTCGTCGGACATGAACCCGGGGAGGGTCTGAAATCCCCCCCGTCGAGGCAAGGCCGATTGACGGAAAAGACCGCCATCCGGGAAATGGCGGGCTTTCGCTCAAGACGCTGATTTCCAATGACAGCCGGAGCCTGTCGCTATCCCAGATCAAGGCACTGCCGCTGCCAGTTCATGAAGGCATCGACCGCACCTTCGTCGCGCGCCGCCAAGGCCTCCAACATGCCCCTCGAAGCGATCACCGAACCTTCGATCCCGAGATCCTCGGCGACCGAATTCCGCCGTTTCAAAAGCTCGTCCAAGCGCGAGTCGAAGTCCTTGTCGCGTCTCCGCCTGAGGCCACGCAGCCGGTGTGGATAATGCTCCTTGGAAACTTCCCGGGCGTCCTTGACCATGGCTTCGAACCGGCGGCGTCGATCAGGGCGATAATGGTGCGGCAGTTCCAGCCGCTTGTCATCGGCGAGCACCTGCGCCCAGTCGATCAGCTGCCGGTTGGTGGCCACCATGAAGGTCGGCCGGTCCCAGCGCATCGCCTCCTTGTCACGCCAGTACCAGAGCGCGTTGAGAAAATGAAGCCCGGCCCGGTCAAGGCGTCCCGAGCCCTGGATGCGCCAAGGATCATCCTTCGTCTCGTCCCTCTCCAAGACGCGCTCCTTGGCGACTTCACAGCTTTCGACGAACCACTCGTAGCGCCCCAGCTCCTTCAGTTCTTCGACGATCTTCTCCGCCATCGGCAGCAAATAGCGCACATCATTCAGCGCATATTCGATCATCTTCTCCGAAAGTGGCCGCTTGCCCCAGTCCGCCTTCTGCGACGATTTCGACAGCTTGACGTCGAAATAGTGTTCCACCAGATTCGCCAGTCCGAACTGACGCAGCCCGAGGAGCCTGACGCCGATCTGGGTGTCGAACACGTCGCCAGGCAAGGCGTCGAACTCGCGCCGCAGCATCGTCATGTCGTAGTCCGCGCCGTGCATCCACACCTCGCGGTCCCGCATGTAATCGACCAAGAGCTTCAGATCCTGAACCGCCAGCGGATCAATCAGCACGGATTGATCGTCCCAAGCGAACTGGATCAGGCAAAGCGATTCCCGGTAGCGATGAAGGCTGTCGGCCTCGGTATCGACGGCACAAACCTTCTGAGCGGACGCGGACTTGAGAACTTCGGCCAACTCCTCTTCGGAACTGACGAAGCCATCAATCCTCGCATCCATACATTCGTGATTTTTCCTCAACAACAATGCGCCCACCGCCCCGCTTCTCCGGCCGACCTCCGACCGATCATTCGTTGACGATCAGCTGCTGGCCACTGATCTTCGCAGTGACATTGGCCGCCTCCAGCGTATCGCGGCTGGTCACCGTCACGTGGGTGACGGTGTGAGTCGTCGCGTCACCGCCTCCATCCACGCCCGGAATCGTTTCCGGTACCGACTCAATCACCCAATCGGGACTGTTGCGATTCACCTTATAGACTCGGCCTGTCACCGTGTTGGTGATGATCAACTCATTGCGAAGATACACATCATAAGCGGTGTCGTAGGTAAAACTCACGGTTCCGTCCCCGTTCTGAACGGCCACCGGATCAATCGGGAATTCCGTTTCGTCCGTCGGATCCGTACCCATGGCCATCTCTGCGATGTTGCTGTAGCCATCTCCATCGAAATCATCACCCGGGCCCGTTAGGACCGTTTCGCCGGGGAAGTTCGTTACCCGATACGAAGGGTAGGTGATGACAAATCGGGCCTCTGCAAGGAAGATCCGCGCCGAGGTATCATAGGCAACCGAACTGGTTCCCAGGATGCGATCCAAACGAAGCGCCAGCACCACCTGCTCGCCTGGGTCGAAGAAATTCCCGGCAAGAACAAATTCCTGAGTAAAAACGGAGGGGAGCTGCAGGGGAACTCCACTCGGAGGAAACAAGACGAAGGGCAAGTAGTCATCCGCTTGTCGGGGCGGGGCTCCCACGGCCGGCCGTTGGTCGTAGTTGCCCAATGCCAAGGTGCGGAACGGATTTGCGGGATCCCGAAGAGGCAAGGTGTCGAGAACCATGAACCGCCATACATCAATACCCTGGAAGGTATTGCTCACGTCGTTCCCCTGCCAGGTGATGTGATTGGGAAGGTTGGGATCCAGCAAATAAAAGCCGTTCTCATCCCAAACCCCGGAATTGAAGTAAAAATCGTTTTGAGGGTAGCGATGGTGAGGACCAGCCCCTTCCGGCAGCTGGCGGTGGGCCACCGCCAGATTGAAGGTCTGCCCGGGGTGATCCAAAAACGGAAACTCGAACACGTATTGGCCCTCGACAATTTCCTTGTCCATCCGCTCCCACTCGAACGGACCCGCTCCATATTCACGAAGCGAGTTGTATTCGGTAACCTCGAATTGGTAGATTTGAGAGGTCAGGAGGTTGTAATAAACCAGCCAGCTGTCGTCCTTGAAGTTCGAATATGGGCGAGGGAGTTTTGAGGGAGGAGCCGCGACGATGGCGCATTCATCCTCCCGGTAAGGATCGATCAGCGAAGCGGGGGACACATTGGTCAACGAGAAGAATCCCATTTCGTCCAAGTTGCCATCGCCGTTCGCATCCCCACGGGTGATGTAGCCCGACGTGCCAAGAGGGCAAAGGATCGGATCATAACCTGCCGGATACCATTCCGGGAGTCCGGAGAGCCCATAGCAGCTTACCTTTTCCACCCCGCCGTCCCGCACCAGGATGTCGAGCGCACCGCGGCGGAAAACGGTCTGGAGAGGGGATGGACCCGACTGCAGAAATTCCTTGGCCCCTGTGAAGTTGAGCACGACCTGGCCTTCGGCCACCGTACAGGAAAGAGCTGCCGCAGCCGACAGAGCTGGAAGGAAAACAGAGGGTTTCATTGGCTGGGAAATTCCGATTTCGGGTAGGGGCTGGCAAGAGTTTTTCTCGGGCGAAACCTCATCGCAAACCCCGTAGAAGCAATTCTGCGTTGGTTTGCGTAGCTGCCAGGTTGGTCATCAGGGTTTCGATCGCCTCCCCCACGGGTAGCTGGGCGAGCTGGCGACGGATCTCAAGCACCTTCGCGAATTCATCGGGGTGGAACAAGCGGTCGTCGTTGCGGGTTCCACTTTGAGGAATGTGGATCGCCGGGAAAATGCGCCGTTCGGCCAGTTCGCGGTCGAGTTTCACCTCCATGTTTCCGGTTCCCTTGAATTCCTCGAAAATCACGTCGTCCATCCGGCTTTCGGTCTCGATCAACGCCGTCGCAAGGATGGTCAGGCTACCCCCTTCTTCCACATTCCGGGCATAGCCGAAGAACTTGCGGGACTGCTGGAGTGCCTTGGGACTGATGCCGCCGCTGCCGACGGGCCCTCCTTGGAGCGCCGAATTGTGGCCCCGCGCCAGCCGGGTGAGGCTGTCGAGGAGCAGGACCACGTCCTTTTTCATCTCCACGAGGCGCTGGGCGCGCTCGATCACGAGGTCCGCCACCTGGGCGTGCCGCTTGGCGGGCTCGTCGAAGGTTGAGGCGAAAACGGTGGCTCCGACAGTTTCCTCGAAATCGGTCACCTCCTCGGGCCGCTCATCAAGCAGCACGATCACCAGCTCGACCTCCGGATGATTGCTTCGGATCGCCTTGGCGATCTGTTTGAGAAGGATCGTCTTCCCTCCTCGGGGTGGAGCAACGATCAACCCCCTCTGGCCTTTGCCCAACGGAGCGACCAGATCGATCGCCCTGGGAGCCAGCGAGTCCGGACCCTTGCCTTCCAGCATCAGGCGCTCGTTCGGAAACAAGGGAGTCAGCTTCTCGAAATCCGGCCCCGCTTTGAAATCCGCCGCCGGGATCCCTTCAATCTCCAGGATCTCGGTCGCCGTCAGAAACTTGTCGCGCTCGCGAGGATTGCGGACTTTGACCTTCACCCGTTGGCCGGGCTTGATGCCAAACTCCCTCAACAGGTGCCCGGAAACGTGAATGTCGTCGGGAGAGGTGCGGAAGCTGCGAAGCGGATCCCTGAGCATGGCATAGTTCTCCTTCGCCTGCTCGATCACCCCCTCCCCGACCAATTCGGCCCCCTCCCGGGCTTGGAAACTCAGGAGATCAAACACCAACTGGGCCTTCGTTGGAGCGACCGCAAGGCGCCGCGGGAGTACCTCCGCCATGCTCTGGAGTTCCCCGAGCGGCTTGGCCCGGAATTCGTTGATATCCATCACAACCACAGGCTTTGCGGCCTCCGGCTCAGGGGTGGTCGTCGCGCTCGATTGGAGCGCCTCCTCGGCGTCATCGCTCATGTGGCAGCAGGGTATGAAGAAATCGCTCGATCTGGCCCGTCAACACCGACCTGGGTCCCTCGTTCCAGAACACCACGTCGGCAAGAAGCACCTTCCGCTCCATCGGCAGCTGGGCGGCGAGAATGGATGCGGCCAACCCGGTATCGAACCCGTCGCGGGCAGACAGTCGTTTCAACTGGGTCTCCCGGCTGACGGCAACGACCAGATTCAAATCCTGCCCGAAATCGAATCCGCCTTCGAACAGCAGAGGAACTTCGGCCAGAAACAGCGGCGCGCCCAGCTTGGCGGCCTTGGCTTGAACTTCAAGACATTCCTCTCGGACCTTTGGGTGGAGCAATCGCTCCAGATCCCTCCTCGCCGCGGCATCGCCGAAAACCCTCGCCCGCAACCCGCCCCGGTCCACGCCTTGCCCGTCCGCCGCGATGCAAGCCGGACCGAACTTTTCACCGATCTGCTCGATGACCGACCGATCGCCGCGCAGCAGTTCACGAACGGAAACATCCGAATCGAACCGGACCGCGCGGGCGCACAGGCGCACCATCTCGTCAGCCGCAAAGGATTTGCCGCTGGCGATGCCTCCGGTGAGGGCAAGGTTTTTCACTCCCGTATCGTCCCATAAAAGACGGGCGGAGGGAAACACCCCTCCGCCCGTGAATTTCAACCAATTGCAAGGCAGCTTACTGCGGCAGATCGGGGAGCATCGTCGGATTGCTCGGATCCATGCCCATCTCCGCCGGAGCGGCACTCGGGCCCCGATTGATCGGACGACCGGTCGCATCAATGATCTCAGCCGTCACGAAGATGATCAGGTTGCTCTTGATGTGATTCTCAGCCTTATTCTGGAACAGACGGCCAATGATCGGAAGGTCACCGAGAATCGGCACCTTGTCCTCGACGTTCTGCACATCCTCACGCATGAGGCCACCGACGGCGACGGTATAGCCGTCGAAGATCGTCAGCGCGGTGTTCACACTCCGCTTGGAGAAGACGGGCATCTCGATGCGGTTCTCGGTGATCACCACGGTGGTGGGATTGCCCAGAAGGTCGGTGGAGGGCGACTGGATCGGGCTGCCGTAGTTCACGAAGCCTTCGAACTCGACGATTTCGGGAGCGAAGTTGAGGTCGATCACGAAGTCGTTGGAACCGATGTTCGGCGCGATTTCAAGCGTCACACCGGTGTTCCGGGTTTCGAAGGAAGTCGGCGTCGCCGGAGTCACCGGGAACGAGGAGGAACCCCCGGTCCCGAACAGACCGCCGCCACCCAGAGTGGTGCCGGTGCCGACCGAGTTTGGAAGTTCCGGCGGCTCGTATTCCGTCGGGTAGATGAACTCGCGGATGATCTCGATGGTGGCCTTCTCACCCGAGCGTGCGGTGACGCTCGGGGCCGTCATCAGGTCGGTGCCCTTCTTCTGGCTCAGGCCGCGCATGATCAGCTGGACCTGACCGTCGGTGAACAATCCGGTCAGCGACAGGATGCCGGGGGCGACGCTTGCCGTTTCCGCGGAGCGGTTCGGATTGTTGAGCAGGGCCGCGATGCTGTCGCGATTGATCGCACCGTCGCCGGAGCGGTTGCTCGCTCCGATGATGTTCGAGACGTCCTGAGCGCTCGCTGCCGGAATCCCGGGAATGGCCACGCCGCCGATCGGGCTGAGGAAGTCCGCATTGGTGCGGGACTGACCGCTTCCCACCGTGCCGCCACCCAGGAACAGGTCGCGGGCATAGTTGGTGTTGAACGGAGTGAGGATCCAGTCGAAGCCCAACTCGTCGGTGTTCTCCTGCTGGACCTCGACGAACTTGGTCGAGATCTTCACCTGCTTCGGAGCCTTGCCGACCGTGTTCGAGACGATCTGCTCGACGAGGTCGAGGTTGGTGGGAGTGTTGCGGACGAGCAGCGTCGAATTGGCTGCAAAGAATTGCGCCGAGGCATCCGGCGGGAATTTCACGCCGTTCGCCTTGAGCGCATCCGTGATGCTCATGCGCGGGGCAAGCGAGCTGGCCCCCTCGTCACCTCCGGTGCTGAAGGGGTCATCCATGTTGGTGCCGCCACCCTCGCTGTCGCCACCACCGCTGATGCGGGCCAGGAAGTCAGGCGGAACATCGTAGGTGCGGGTGAACAGATCCTCGCCGACTTCGGTCGCGGGCTTGATGGTCACCGCGAAGTCATCGACCGACCAGCGCAGGCGGGTGGCCTCGCAGATGTAGGTCAGTGCCTCGGACAGCGGAACATTGCGCAGGCGCAGCTCGGCGATTCTCTGGGACCCGGGTGCGGCATCCGCACCCCCGCCTCCGGCATCGAGGCCGGCATCCGCCGTGCCACCACCCGAGCGGGGCTTGCGGATGAAGAAATTGACCCCCTTCTTGGTAGGATCGACCTCGGAAGTGTCCAGCTCGATCGAACGCACGCGGAGGTAGTCGATCGCCTCTTCAACCGAGGTATCCTCGAAGTCGATCACCGGAATGATGATGTTCTTCAATTTCTGGAGGATGTAGGTGGAGCCCGCCGACTTCTGCACCGGGCTTCCGGTGGTCACATCAATGGCCGGGGCTTCCGGCGGAACGGTGAGTTCCCATGCCTTGTCGACTTCCGCCAACAGCTCGGCGCGGGTGTGGTCGTAGGCGGCGCGATAGTAGCTCGTCTTGGCGGCAGCCACCCGCTCCATGCCACGGCGCGCGGCGGTGTTGTATTTATCGACGCGGAGCACCTGCTCATAGGCGTCGTGGGCTTCGTCGAACTGTCCGAGATCGTAGTAGCCTTGGGCCGTGTAGAGACCGCGGCGCACCTCGTCGATGTTCTTCGAGTGCTCCTCGGTGAGCGCCGGGTTGGTGCGGATCGGATCATCGATCCACTCCAGCTCGCGCTTGGCTTCGAAGTTGTTGGGATCGTCCTCCAGGACGTCGTTGAGCATGCTACGGGCTTCATCGTACTTCCCGAAGCGACGGTATTCCTCGGAAAGCGCCACCGCGGCATCGGCCAGCGAAGCTTTCAGGAAATCGCGCCGGTCGGAGAGCAGGGGAGCATCCGGCAGGAGCTGGAGGGCCTGGTTGTATTTGTCGTAGGCCTCCTTGTATTCCTGTTTGGCGTAGGCTTCTCGGGCTTCGTCGCGAAGCTGGTCGGATTCGGCGACTTGCTGCTGGCGACGGATCATCTCCTTCTCGGCAAGGCTGCTGTAGCCGCCGTAGGATCCCTCGCCTGCATGGGCCGCCGTCATGAAGACCGGCGTCACGGCGGCCGCTGCCAGAAGAGCGGCAACGGTCGTGCGATGCGGTAGCATTGGCGTTTTTTGCATGGTTGGTGCTTGGTTCTGCCGGCCACGCCGGCGTTTGGAAAGCGAATTTTTCCCCGTGGAAAGAAAGGCTCAGTGATTCGTCATTGACCGGATTACATTTCTGGCAGCCCCCCCTTGGGGATCTCCACCGACTGGGTCTGGTCACCGTCCTTCCATTCGACGACGATCTTTTCCGGAGTCACTTCCTTGAGATAGTAGTCCTTGTTAGCATCATCTGGAGGAAGCGCGAAATTGCGACGCTCTTCGACCTTGAAGGACTGGCCCTCCATGCCGAGGGCGCGCAGATCGAGGACCGCGGTCCGGTCGTATTCGGACAGGCCCTCATACTCCGCCCGAGGGAAGCGGGTCGGGAACTCGTAGACCATTCCCTTCTTGTTATCCTTCTGGTCCTCGATTTTCACAAACTCGACATCCTCGTCGATATTGAGGCGCTCGTTGCGAACTTTGCGGTTTTCGGTGCCAAGGAACTTGAAGCGGTTCACGAAGCGCTCGTCCCCCTCCTTGAAGAAGATGTCTCCTTCCTTGAGGGCGTCGGCAAAACCGACCCGCAACTTGACGGGCGGGCTCAGCACGGGCTCGCCGGCTTCCAGCTTCGGGGTCAGTTGTCCATTGATCGGCGTTCCCGGAATGATGATCCAGCGGAACGAATCATCCGTCACGTACGACAGCTTGGCGATCAGGGGCGGATGCTTGGCCGCATTGGTCGGATTGGTGTCCGCCTTGTATTCCTCGGCGTTGGTGAAGCCGTCATTGTCGTCGTCGCGCGAGGGCGAGTCCGCGTAGTTGAGCTTGGCCCCCCATTTCAGCCACCAGGCATTGGGGATCGGAGGATGGATGTCCTCGGCGGTCACCGGGTCGACGGGTTCGTTCGGATTATCCCGGCTGCCGTAGAGCGGCACGCCGACGAAGAGATCCACCGGGCGCGTTCCGCCTTCAAGATTCGGGGCCGGCACGGTGGCGGCCTGGACCTCGTGTTCGCTGGTCACCGAGGAAATGGTGGCCGTCACATCGTTGGCGATCGCCACATCGGTGGAATCATCCTTGGGTTGGCCGATGGAGGCACCGAAATCCTCCTGGGCACCGGCGTTCTTCATGAAACCGAACGCCACCAAGGCGAGGCCGGCGACGCCGCCGACGCCGAGCAGGATCTTTTCGATGTTTTTAGGAGCTTTGGACATGGGTCAGATCAAAAATCGGGTTGCTCAACCTTTCGGCGAGGTTTGCGGCTCGAGGAACTGGAGGACATCGATGCGCAGGAAGACGCGGATGTTTTCCGAACCAAGCACCTGTTTGAGGATCTCACCGCTGTCGACGGGCTCCTCGGGAACGGCGGCCTCCTCAGCCGGGGCTTCCTCCTCCGCCGCGGCATCGCCACCGCTGTTTTCCTCGGGGAATACGAAGCCGCCGCCGCCGAACGGATTGGCGTCCGCGGCCGGAGCCGCGGCAGCCGCCGCCTGCTCGAACTTGGCGTCGTTCGCGCTCGGCGCGGTCTCGCGCTCGTTCTTCACCCGCATGGTACGGACGACGTAGTAATACTTTTCGGAGTCATCCAGGGTCGACAAGAACTCACGCAGGCTGCCTTCCCGGCCGGAGAAGGTCACCTCGAAGGAATGAACGCGGAAGGCCTGGCCCTTGAGGTCGGACGCCTTGTTCACCTCCTCCGGCATGATCCGGCGGTAGACGTTGAGAAGCCTGGCCGGAGCGGATTCCGCAAGCTTCATGAACAGCTCCTCGCTGGCGCCGAGCTCATAGCCCAGCAAGCCGGTGATGTTCTGCTTCGGGGCCTGGTCGACATAACGGGCGAAGCCCAGGTAAAAACCGGGAGGCAGCTCGGTGCCGACCTGTTCGAACTTGCTCGAAACCCGCTTGGTGGCTTCCAGCAAGGTCGGGCTGAAGGCGGTCGGCGGAGTGTCCTCAAGGGTCGGGGCGCGGAACTTGTCGTAGGATTTCTGCAATTCCTCGACGCTGGTCTCGAAATCGGCGACGGCCTTTTCCTTGCCGCGGCGGTTTTCCTCGGTCGGCGGCGCCTTGGGGGCTTTCCAGCCATTGACGGTGTCGATGGATCGCACCGCCTTGTCATACTGCTCCTTGGCCGCCTTGTAGCGGGAGCCGCTCTGGAGGCCCCACCAGACGAGCGCGCCGGTCAGCACGACGGTGACGGTGCCCAGGATGATGGGAAACTTCTGCTCACTCATGTTTCAGGAAAAATCGGATTAACGGTAATCGATGGGTTCAGCCAGCGGCAGGACCAACTCGAAGGCCGCGGCGAAGGCACCCTCGGCGGGATCGGACTGCACGCTGGGGGCGATCTGGGAGGGCTCGAGCTTCTGGGCTTTGCCCTTGTTCTTGATCGTGAAGGTGAAGTGGCTGTTTCCGTCGTCGATGTTCTCCTGCAGGCGCTTGATCATCTCGAAGACAATGTTCGAGGTCACCCCCTTCTTGTTGAGCCAGTAGCCGCGCACGTGGATCGCGTTGACCTGGGCGGATGGCGCGGTCTTGCCGCGGGAGTCGCGGCCGGTCTCGACGGTGATGTCGTTGAGCGCCGACTGGCCGTAGGGCAGCGAGGGGAACTCGTCCTTGATCACCGGCTCACCGGTTTGCGCCTTGTCACCGAAAGGACTGTAGCCAGCCACCGGGCTGAAGTCCGTGAACCAGATCGCCTCGCTGGCGAAAGCCGTGCTCAGCTCGCGGTAGACGTCCGACCAGTAGTTCCGGGCCTCCTCGGCATTGACGTATTGGGAAGCGATCTTGCTCAGTGCCACTTCCTTGTCGGCCGCGTCCTTGATCGATTTGGCCAGCGGCTTGAGTTCCTCGAACTGGGCGTCGGCGCTGGCCGCCTGCTTCTCCGCCTTCGAAGCGGCCTGCATGCGGAACAGCCCCGCCAGCGCGGCACCGCCCACGAGCAGTGCGGCCGCACCGATCAGGAACGGCTTGCGCTTCTCGGCGGCACGAGCCTCGCCGACCTTGGTCGGGACGAGATCGATGTTGAGCTTGGATTTGCCGACGCCCCGCAGTCCGAGGCCGATCAGCTCACCCATCATGTGGGCTTCCTTCGATACGCGGTCCCCATCGACACCTTTGCCGAGGGAAATCGCCGCCAACGGATTGAAGTAGTCCACCGGCAGGCGGAGCTTTTCTTCGAAGAACTCCTTGGCGTACGGCAGGTTCACGCCGCCCCCGGCGAGGTAGACGTGCTTCGGGGCGTTGCCGTTGTGCTGGCTGCGGTAGTAGTTGGTCGTCCGCGGGATTTCCGTGGCCAGGCGGGTCATCGCGTTGCGGATGCTCATCGCCAGCGCCGCGGTGGCCTCGTCGAGTTGCTCGGTGTGGCCGCCTCCCAGAGCCACCAGGCCGTTCTGGGTTTTGTGGGCTTCAGCCTCCGAGAAAGGAACATCAAACTCCTTCGAGATCGCCGTGGTCACCGCCGAGCCGCCGACGGCCGCGCTGCGCGTGAAAAAGCGATCGCCCTCGATGTAAAGGAGATCGCTGGTCTTGGCGCCGACATCGATCAGGAGCACCGGCTCATCAAGCTGCGGGTAGGACGCTCGGAAGGCATTGTAGAGGGCCATCGGGGCCACATCCACCTCGGCGGTACCGAGCCCGGTGTCGTTGACACTCTCGTTGATCTCATCGAGGGCATCGCCCTTGATCGCCACGATCACGACCTCCTTTTCGCCCGCGGCTTCGAGGATTTCGTAGTCCCACACCACCTCGTCGAGCGGGAAGGGCACGTGCTGCTGGGCCTCGAAGGCGACCAGTTGCTCGACATCGTCGTCATCGAGCGGAGGCAGCTTCACGAAACGAATGAACACGGACTGGCCGGAGATCGAATAGCGGACCTTCCCCTTCACGCCGGCACGGCTGACGAGGGAGGAAATGGCGTTGCTGATCTGGGCGGCACGGACCGCCTCGGAGGCGGGATCCGCAAGGATGGACTCGGCATCGTAGGCCTTGAGGACCAGCGCGCCGGACTTCGAAGGCTCGAAGACCGCCATGCTGACCCGTTGGGTCCCGATGTTCAGGGCGATGGTGGACTGGTTGTCAGCCATAGTGGATCTTTTCTAAAAAACCGGTGGGTGGCGCGGAATGCCCGCGGCACGGGGGTGGGGTTCGAGGAAACTCAGCGCTCCTCCTCGATCTCGGCGTAGCGATCCCACCAGAAGTTCTTGAAGGGGGTCTGGTATTTGTTGAGGAGCGGGAACTGGTCGGTGCGGGAAAGGCTGCCAGCATTCCACCAGCCCGAGTCGAACTTGGTGGTCGCCTCGCCGACCTTCTGGCCATTGACCAGGACCTCCAGCGCCACCACCTCGATCGCCCCCTTCGAAGCACGATCCGCACCGGTCAGGCGCTTGAGCGTGTTGGGCGAAATGTAGACCGACGAGTAGAACTCCTCACCGACCGGGACATTGATGTGGTTGAGATCCGTGGTCAAAAGCACGTTCTTGCGCGTCGCCTTGTCCTTGACCGCCACGTACCATTTGACGGTCACTTCGTCGATGAAGCCGATCTCGTCCTGCTCCCGGGACATGGCCGGGATGGTGATGCCGGCCTCGACCTCCAGCCAATCCTTCGGCTTGAAGCTCTTGTTCTTGGTGCCCTCGAACTGGGGAGACGGCAGCGCGTCGAAGGTGGGTTCGGCGACGTCCGCCTTGGCCCGCTGGGCCTGGGCCATGCCGGCCAATCCGAAGACCGCGGCGAGGGCCATCGCGAGGAGGGGTTTCGAGGAGGGAAAAAGATCGGGTTTCATGAATCCTGAGGTTTTTTTGAGAACTAGAAGTTCACGCACCGCATTGACCAGATAAAAGGACGTTCTCGGAAGGAATTTTTGCGCGCGAAGCTACGTACTGCGACGCTTCTTGCCGATGGCGACCACGCACCGATTGACACCGTCATGCCGTCCGGGTTGGCTTGCCCGATGAACCGGTCCCCGCTTGAGCTTCACCGCCGCCGGCCGCTGGTCGTGGGCAGCATCGGCTCCGGCGAGGTGCTGGCCGGTCTCGACCCCGCGGACGTGGCATCGGCCTGCGACGTGGTCGAGATCCGCCTCGATCTCCTGAGCGCCAAGGAGCGACAAGCGCGCGGGTGGCGGGTTTTTGAAAAAATTCCGCTTCTTTTTACGGCCCGCCGGGCGTCGGAGGGCGGCGCCGGCGACCTTTCCGCCGAGCAGCGCGAGGCGATGCTGATCGATGTGATCGCCGAAGCTGCCGCCATCGACATCGAAGTGGCATCGATCCCCGAAATGGCCGGGCTGCGCATCAAATTGCATGACGCCGGCGTGCCGTGGATCGCCTCGTTTCACGACTTTAGGGGCGTGCCCGACCTCGCCCTCCTGCATGCGTCCCGCGAAAACGCGCGCAACAGCGGTGCGGCGGCCTTCAAGGCGGCCTTCGAGCTCGGGTGGCAGCTCGATTCGCTGCCGGCGCTGGCCCAGTTCGTCGCCGGCTCGGATTTTCCCACCTCGCTGATGGGCATGGGCCCCTTCGCGCCGATGTCGCGGGTGATGTTCGCCCAGCTCGGCTCGGTGCTCAACTACGGCTACCTCGGCGACACGCCGACCGCGCCCGGCCAATGGAGCGCCCGCCAGCTGCGCGAGGCCATCGCTTCGGTGAGTTGTTCGGCGACCTACGACCCGACACCGGCGGATCAATAGAATTTCTCCGGAATCTCAACGATGTCCCCCTCGTGCAGGAAGATCTTCTCCGGCGTCCCTATCACGAACTTCTCTCCCTGCCGATGGATCGTGATTTTTTTAACGTTGGCCTTTTCCGATAAGCCACCGGCAAGGGTGACGGCGGCCAGAAGCGGCATGTCAGAAGTAACCTGATAGGCACCGGGTTTGGCCACGCATCCCGACAAATAAACGGTGAAGCCTTCCTCGTCTGGGCCCATCTCAACCGCCGTCTTGGCAACGGTTTTCTCAATGCTGGAAAGCTGCGCCTCGATGCGCGTCAACCGCTCGTCCAGCTTCTGATAGGACGCGGTGTCCGTGCTCTTTTCACAAGCGGTGATAAGAGCCGCGACAGCAAAGGAAGCGATGAAGGGAGCTCGCATGGTCCCGGTGCGCAGCAATCCCGATGCCACTCCGTCAACCGATGATCTCCCGCGGCGCGTCGGGCAGGGCGTCGAGGAAGAGCTTGCCGTAGCGCTTGGTGAGGACGCGGTTGTCGAGCAGGCAGACGAGGCCCTCGTCACGCGCGGTGCGGATCAGGCGGCCGACGCCCTGGCGGAGCTTGAGGATCGCCTCCGGCACCGAGTAGTCCATGAAGGGATTTCCGCCCGCGGCCTCGAGCGCCTCGAGCCGCGCCTGGGTCAGCGGGTGGTCCGGCACGGCGAAGGGCAGGCGGGTGACGACGACGTTCGAGAGCGCCTCGCCGGGGACGTCGACGCCGGTCCAGAAGCTGTCGGTGCCGAACAGCACGCTGTCGGTTTCCTCGCGGAAAATCTCGATCATCTTGTGGCGCGGCATGCCCTCGCCCTGGACCAGCAGCCTCCAGCCTTCGAAGTCGAACTTGTCGCGCAGCGCGGTGGCCGCGTCGCGCATCATCCGGTAGCTGGTGAAGAGCACGAAGGCCCGCCCGCGGCTCATCGCGACCGCCTCACCGATCGCCTTGATCAGCGCCGAGCCGTAGTCGCGCGCGCTCGGCTCGGGCATGTTTTTCCAAATTTTCAGCTGCATCTGGCTGCGGTAGTCGAAGGGGCTGCCGATGCTGCGCGCGTGGACTTTCTCGGCACCGACCCGGCCACGGAACCAGCTCAGGCCGGGATCCCCCACCCCGAGCGTGGCGCTCGCCATGACGCAGGTTTTTCCCTCGCCGAAAAGCAGCGGCCGCAACCGGTCGGCCACGTTCACCGGCGCGGCGTGCATGGTGATGAGCGATTCGTCGCGACCCGACTTCGCCACCCAGTGGACCGAGGCCTCGTCGGCCTGATCGAGAAACGCGGTGATCGACCCGTGAGCCTCGCGCAGCCGGCGCGAGGCGTCCTGCAGCTCGCTGCGGCTCATCTCGTGCTCGGTTTCCGCGGCGATCGCATCGATGCGCTGCCACAGCTCGCGCAGCGGCCCGGCGGCGAGGTTCGGCACCACCTCGGGCTCGCGCACGCGCCATTCCTTCGACCACTGGCCGAAGCTGGCCGCGCCGCCGAGCGAGTCGAAGAGTTTCTCGGAGGCGATCAGCGCGTTCTCGACCGCTTGCAGCGCGGCGGCGTTGCCGTAGCCCTTGAGCAGGCCTTTTCTACGGCGTCCATCGTACAATCGCTGGAGGTCGAAGCGCAGGCCCGCCTGGCTGACCCGCAGGCCGAGCTGGACGGCGGCGACCTGCTCGACGGTGTGCGCCTCGTCGAGCACCGCGAAGTCGTCGGGAAACAAAAAGCCCGCCGTGCGGCCGTCCTCGGACAGCTCGCCGGTGTCCATCAGCGCGAAAAAGAGCGTGTGGTTCACCACCACCAGCCGCGCCTCGGCGGCTCGCTTGCGGGCTTCCTGGAAAAAGCAGTTTCCCCGCGGGCCGCAGTAGCGCGCGGTGCAGATGTGGGCCTCCGAGCAGACCTGCAGCCAGACCTTCATCGAGGGCTGGAAGTCGAGGTCGCTCAGCGTGCCGTCGCGGGTGGCTTCCGACCATTTCGCGATCGCCTCCAGCTCCTCGGCCTCGCCGGCGGTGAAGAGGTCGCGCGTCTGCTCGCGGGCGCGCTTGAGGCGGGCCGGGCAGAGGTAGTTGCCGCGGCCCTTCAGCAGCACCGCGGGCAGCTCGGCATCGAGCAGCTTGCGGACGATCGGGATGTCCTTCCGCACCAGCTGCTCCTGGAGGTTGATGGTGTGGGTGGAAATGATGCCCTTGCGGCCGGTCGAGAGCGCATGACGGGCGGCGGGCAGCAGGTAGGCCAGGGATTTCCCGACGCCGGTGCCGGCCTCGGCGACCAGCGACTCGCGGGCCTCCAGCGCCCGCGCCACGGCCACGGCCATTTCGAGCTGCTCGGGGCGGAACTCGAAGTCGGGCGATTTCGACAGCAGGCCGCCCGGGGAAAACGCGCGCGCGATTTCCTCGGCCAAGCCGCCCGGCGCCGCCTGCTCTCCCGCGAGTCCGATCATCCGGCGCCATTCCGCGCCGGGGCGGGCCGCGATCCAAGCGCGAAGTTGCCGCGACCTTTACAAGGCGTGCGATCCGGCCACACTTCCGCCCCGAGACCACCCATGCTCCGGCGATTTCTTCCCAGCATCCTGCTATTCGTGTGCGGCGCCGCTCTCGCGGCGGTGTGGGTGCCGCGGGAACAGGCGGCGGTGGCCGAGCATCTGGCGAGCTTTCCGGATGCGGATGGATCCATGCACCGGTTGCGGCCTCTGGTGCTGGCCGGGCTGTGCCTGCTGCCGGCTGTGGGAGCGCTCATCTACGGCTTCGCCGGCACCATGGCCCGCTACGTGACGCGCCAGTTCCTGGGCTTGCTCGGGGTGGCCTTTGCGGCCCTGGCGGTCATCTGGCTGCTGGTCGATTTCCAGGACAACCTGACGGAGATCCAGGCCTCCGGCCACGTCGGCCGCACGATGATCGCCCTCTACGCCGCGCGGCTGCCGGAAATGGTCACGCTGCTGCTCCCCTACGCCCTGCTGCTCTCGCTTCTCTTCAGCCTGGGCAAGCTTTCCGCCTCCCGGGAAATCGTTTCCATGATCCAGACCGGCCGCGGGCTGGCGCGCATCACCCTGCCCTTCCTGATGACCGGCCTGCTGGCCACGCTGTTCTGCATGGGGCTGGATTTCCACTGGGCTCCGGCCTCGGTGGCCAAGGAGCAACGCATCCTCGACCTCGCCCGCGGGCTCGATGAAACCGTCCCCTTCAGCGAACCCTTCCGCAACCCGCGGGTCCGCCGGACGTGGATGGTCGGCACCGTGCCGATCGGCTACATGAAAGGCGAGCCGCTGCAGGACGTCCGCGTGATCGAGGAAAACCCCGACGGCAGCCTGAAGAGCACCCTGGCCGCCGAGACCGCGAGCTGGCAGCCGGAGACCAAGCAATGGAGCTTCGCCGGCGCGAAGCTGCGCGAGATCACCGCCAACCAGCCGCCGAAGTTCGTCCACGACCTGCCCGAGCCCTATGTGGTCACCGGCTGGCGCGAAACGCCGGCGGAAATCGTCCAGCCCAGCCTGCCCGCCGACCAGCTCGGCATCCCGGAACTGGCGGGCTGGCTGCGGGCCAAGGGCTATGCCGCCCGCGCCCGGGCCAGCCACCGCACCCAGTGGCACCACCGCTTCGCCCAGCCCTTCAACTGCCTGATCATGGTCCTGCTGGCCACCCCGTTGGGGGTTGTCTTTTCCCGTCGTGGGGCCAGTGGCGGCGTGGCGCTGGCGGTGTTCCTTTCCGCCGGCCTGATGTTCGCCACCACCATCTCGCTGACCCTCGGCGATTCCGGCCACCTGCCGCCCTCCCTCGCCGCCTGGCTGCCGAACGTGCTGTTCGGGCTGCTGGCGGGATTCCTGTTCCAACGCCGCCTGGCGGGGCGACCGATCTATCAGACGATCCGCCGCCTGATTCCGAACGAAACCTGACGCGCGCCGCCTTTCCCGCCCATGCTCCAATCCTGGCACATCCGCTCCCGCTCGCGCCACTGCGCGCTTTCCGGCGAACCTTTCACGGAGGGCGAAACCATCGTCACCGCGCTGTTCCCCGACCCGGAATCCTCGGGCTATCTGCGGAAGGACTTCTCGCTCGCCTCGTGGGACGCGCGGGAGGAGGACGCGGCGGTGCCGTTTTCCTCGTGGCGCACCACCTACATCCCCCCGGAGCAGGAGGAAAAGGTGGACCCGATGAAGAAAGAGGATCCAGAAACGCTGCTCCGGCGCCTGGTCGATGAGGACGAGGAACACACCGAAAACGTCCGCTACATCCTCGCCGTGATGCTCGAGCGCCAGAAGCTGCTGCGCGAAACCGACGCCCAGCCCGTCCCCGGCGGCATCCTCCGGGTCTACGAGCACCGCAAGACCGGCGAGGCCTACCTGGTCCGGGATCCGAACATCCCGCTGAGCGAGGTCGAGAAAGTGCAGGAGGAAGTCATCATGCTCCTCGAGACCGGCGGCCGCCTGCCGGAAGCGGAAGCGGAGGCGGAAGTGGAGCCAGCGGAAGGCGAGCCAGAAGGGAAATAGGACTTATAAGACCTATGGGACCTATCCGACTCCACCGCCCCCAAGCCCGCCCCTGAAATGAAAAACCGCCCGCCCCGGTGAGGGACGGACGGCTCGGAGAGTCAGGGGCCGGCTCAGGCGGTCGGCACTTCCTCGATGGTCTTGAGGATACGCGAGGCGATCTGGTAGGGATCGCCCTGGGAATTCGGACGACGGTCCTCGAGGTAGCCCTTCCAGCCGTTGTTCTTGAAGCTGTGCGGCACGCGAATCGACGCACCCCGGTCGGCGATGCCCCAGGAGAACTGGTCGATCGACTGGGTTTCGTGCAGGCCGGTCAAGCGCAGGTGGTTGTCCGGGCCGTAGGCGGCGATGTGCTCGTCGCGGTTCTTTTCGAAAGCAGCCATGAGCTTGGTGAAGTACTCCTCGCCGCCGGTCTCGCGCATGAACTTGGTCGAGAAGTTGGCGTGCATGCCGGAACCGTTCCAGTCGCCGGTGATCGGCTTGCAGTGGTATTCCACGTCCACGCCGTAGCTTTCGCACAGGCGGTTGAGGATGTAGCGGGCGATCCAGATCTGGTCGGCGGCCTTCTTCGAACCCTTGCCGAAGATTTGGAATTCCCATTGGCCCTTGGCGACCTCGGCGTTGATGCCTTCGTGGTTGATGCCGGCATCGAGGCAGATTTCGAGGTGCTCCTCGACGATCTGGCGGGCGACGTCACCGACGTTCTTGAAGCCGACGCCGCAGTAGTATTCGCCCTGGGGATTCGGGTAGCCACCCTTCGGGAAACCAAGGGGCAGGCCGTCCTCGACGAGGAAGTATTCCTGCTCGAAACCGAACCAGGTGTCCGGATCGTCCGGAATGGTGGCGCGGGCATTGGTCGGGTGCGGGGTACCGTCCGGGAGGAGCACCTCGCACATCACCAGCGCGCCGTTGTTGCGGGTCGAATCCGGATAGACGGCCACCGGCTTGAGCACGCAGTCGGAGCTGTGACCTTCGGCCTGCCGCGTCGAGCTGCCGTCGAAGCCCCACAGCGGGAGATCTTCCAGGCTGGGGAAGCTGTCGAATTCCTTGATCTGGGTCTTTCCGCGGAGGTTCGGGACGGGCGTGTAACCGTCGAGCCAGATATACTCCAATTTGAACTTGGGCATCGTTGTTGGTTGGTTTGGTAGTTGGATGGACGTTGAGTCGCGTGGACGCATGGGAAACCCGGCATCCTTGGGGGACGACGCGCTTCCCGCACAGGCAAGGAGCACATAACGGGCCACCGGCAACCGAGAAACCAAAATTTTTCGCTAGAGTGACATTCGGCCGCGACCCAGCCTTGAGCCCGCCCATGGAAGTTCCGGACGCCACCTTTTCCTCACTGCGCTGGTCCGGACGGACCGATGTCGGACGTTTCCGGAAAAACAACGAGGACGCGTTTCTGGCGCTGACCTTCGACGCCCAGGAGGTCCGCTACCTCGGCAAGGAAGGCGAGGGCTCGATGGCCGGGGCCGACTACCTGTTCGCGGTCAGCGATGGCATGGGCGGCGCCAAGGCGGGCGAGGTCGCCAGCCGCATCGCGGTGGAAAAAATCACCCGCCTGCTGCCCGCCAGCTTCCAGCTCGGAGCCTCGCGGATCGATTCCGGCTTCACCGACGTGCTCGGGGAAGTGTTCGCCCGCACCCACGAGTCGCTGCTCGAGCTGAGCCACCATTACGAGGAGTGCCGCGGCATGGGCGCGACGCTCAGCCTTTGCTGGTTCATGCCCGGCTGGATGGCCTTCGGCCACGTCGGCGACAGCCGCATCTACTACCTGCCGAAGGACGGCGAAATGGTCCAGGTGACCCACGATCACAGCTACGTCGGCCGGCTTTTGCGCCGCGGAACACTCAACGAGCGGCAGGCCAGGACGCACCCGCAGCGCAGCATGCTGGACCAGGTGCTGGGCGGAAAAACCCGGGAGCTGGAGCCCCAGATCGGCCGTGTCGGCTGGGCGGCGGGCGATCGTTTCCTGATCTGCTCCGACGGCCTCTGCGACGGCCTGTGGGACCGCCGGATCGACGAGATGGCGCGCGGTGAATTCGACATCAGCCGCCTGATCGACTACTCCGTGTCCGAGTCCGGCCGGGATAACACCACCGCGATCCTGATCGAAGCGCTCTGAAGCCCGCGGTTTGCGGAGCGGGCGAACATCGGCATGTTGGCCAAGCGCCCGCTCCCTGCCGGAGGGGGTCACGGCTTTTCCACCCATGCATGGTCCCCGCGTTTACGCCCGCCGCTTCGCCACCTGGCTGAGCCTCCGTCATCCCCGGCTGGCCCGCGCCCTCGGCTTCGCTCACGCCCGGCGCCGCCCGCTGTTCCGCGTCCTGCAGCTGATCATGCACGTGATCGGCTTTTTCATGTCGATCTCCGCCGTCATGGACACGCGCACCTCGCAGGGGGCGATCGCCTGGGCGATCTCGCTCAATACCTTCCCCTTCGTCGCGGTGCCGGCCTATGCGGTGTTCGGCGATGGCGACTTCAGCTCCTACATCGCCACCCGCCAGGCCGGGCTGGAGGAGGTCCGCCCGATGGCCGAGCGGCTGGTCCAATCGATCGACGAGGCCGAGGTCGCCCGCACCGACCTGACCGGCCTGATGGGCACCCTTTCGAACCTCTCCTCCATGCCGGTGACCTTCGGCAACACCGCCGAGCTGCTGGTCGATGGCGAGGAGACTTTTCCCGCCATCTTCGAAGCCATCGATTCCGCCCAGGCCTACATCCTCGTCCAGTTCTACATCATCCGCGCCGATGACACCGGCCGCGAGCTGGCCCGGCGCCTGATCGAAAAAGCCCGGGCAGGCGTCCGCGTCAAGGTCCTCTACGACGACTATGGCTGCCTCGGACTCTCCGACGACTACCTCGCCGCCCTGCGCGAGGCCGGCATCGAGGTTCAGCCCTTCCTGAACCTCGTCGGCGGCGCCAACCGCTTCCAGCTCAACTTCCGCAACCACCGCAAGCTGGTCATCGTCGATGGCAAAACCGCCTTCGTCGGCGGCCTCAACGTGGGCGACGAATACCGCGGCCTGCACGCGCGGCTTTCGCCCTGGCGGGACACCCACATGCGCCTCACCGGACCCGTGGTGACCTGCCTGCAGGTGCCCTTCGCCGAGGACTGGCACTGGGCGACCGGACAGATGCTCACCGACCTGGACTGGTCCATTTCCCAGCGAAACGAAGGCGACGCCCGTGGGCTCGAGGCGGTCAGCATTCCCACCGGCCCCGCCGATCCCATGGAGACCTGCTCACTCACCTACCTCGCGGCCATCAGCGCGGCCAAGGAGCGGATCTGGATCGCCACGCCCTACTTCGTGCCGGACGAGCCGATCATCCAGGCCCTTCAGCTCGCCGCCCGCCGCGGGGTGGAGGTGCGCATCCTCATGCCCGAGCTTTTCGACAGCAAACTGGTCGAGTTTTCCTCCTACTCCTACATCGGCGAGCTGGAAATGGCCGGCGCGGAAATCCGCCGCTATCAGGACGGCTTCATGCACCAGAAGGTCATGCTCGTGGACGACGATTTCTCCCTGATCGGCAGCGCCAATTTCGACAACCGCTCGTTCCGCCTCAACTTCGAGCTCCAGGTCGGCATCCTTGATCGCGGCTTCGCCGGCAAGGTCGAGGACATGCTGACGGCGGACTTTCTGAGGAGCCGTGCCACCTCCGCTCACGATCTGGCGGAGAAATCGATGCCATTCAAGGTCGGCGTGCGGGTCGCCCGCCTCCTGGCTCCCATCCAGTAAGACCGCGGATTGCACTGCGAATTGCAACTTCACACCCATTCCGTGCAAGTTGCTTATTATTTCTCGATTTTTCGGCGCATCGCCCGGCCCCACCAATCGGAGTCTTTCACTGGACTTCAGATACTTGCAACAGACTCCGGCCCGCTGGTATGTGCCCTGCGAAAACGATCGGCGTTATGAAACCAAACCTGATTCATGGTCTCAGTCTTGCCGCCGTTTCTGCTTTTGCCCTCACCTTCGCCGCTTGCGATGTGGACAAGGTCGAGGACGGAGAACTCCCCGATGTGAAAGTCGAAGGGGAAACCAAGCTTCCCAAGTATGACGTCGAAGGACCCGACGTGAAGGTCGAGAAGAAGAAGGTGGAAATGGAAGTTCCCACCATTGATGTCGACCTCCCTGAAGAAGAGGACAACGAAGCTCCGGCGACGGAGCCGAACACGGAGCCCAACGACAACCAATAACCCCACCAGCATATGGCCACTCCCACCACCTCCACCGGTGCGAGCAACAAGCTGCTGCTCGCCATCATCGCCATCTTCCTGCCGCCGCTTGCCGTGGCGCTGAAAGAGGGCCTCACCGGAACCTTCTGGCTCAACCTCGTCCTGACGCTGATCTTCTTCATCCCGGGGATAATTCACGCGCTTCTGGTCGTGCTGTAAGCCGCTATGAAATCGCGGGCCCCACCGGGTCCGCGATTCTTTTTCCCATGGGCCTCCATCGCTCCAGCCGCCTGCTCCGCATGACCGCCGTCGGGGCGGGTTTCGTCCTGCCGGCCATCGCCGCCAAGCTCGCCCGGATGGGCGCGGGATCGCTCTACCGGCGGGTTTCGAAAATCGATCCGCCCCGCAATCCGGCCCGCGTCGATGTGAGCTGGAAGGAGGCCATCGCCTGGACCGCGCTGGCCGGCGTCACCGGAGCCTTCGCGCGGCTCGTCGCCCGCCGCTCCTTGCCACTCATCGGCCTGCCGGCGGAGGGATACGACCTCGAAGACGAGGCCGACGCCCTCGACTGATCACTTTTTCCCGGCCGCCTCGAGGTCCGCCACCGTCCAGGGCATGAACTTGCGCTCGTCCACCTGTGGGCGGAGCTCCAACAGCTGCCCGGGCTTCACCGCGGCCTCGTCGAGCCCGCCGAATGCCCGGCGCACGTAGCTGGCGATCGCCGCCAGATCCTCGTCCGAGGCGTGACTGTGACCCGGCATGGCGCTCTCGTATTTCTCGCCCTTCACGGTGATCGGCCCCATCAGGCCGCCGAGCATGATCCGCAGCATGGTGTCGAGGTCGCCCTTCACCCACTCGGATCCCGCCAGCGGCGGAAAAGTCCCCGCCACCCCCTTGCCGTCCGACTGGTGGCATTCGATGCAGGTCTTTTCGTAGAGCCCCTTGCCCTTGACCAGATGAGGCGGCAGCTCGGGCTGCTTCGGTTTCGGCGTCGGCTTTTCGCCCAGCGCGGCAATCAGCTCGGAGCGGTCCGGTTCCGGCATCGGATCCAGGGCGGAAATGAGTGCGGGATCGATCTCGCCGCCGGCCAGCTTCGTCGCCACCTGCTTGAGCGTGGTTTTCGCCCAAAACTCGGCACCCTGGTAGTCCGCGGCCGCAGCCTTGAGCACCGCCGCCCCTTGGCGGAGCATGGCCAGCGTGGCGGCATCGCGCTCGATGTCATCGGCGAAGTTGCCGTCCTTCACCGCGAACCACAGCGCGAGGGCGACGTCGTCGTTTTCCGCCGCATCGGCGATCACGTTGAAGATCCGCAACCGCTCGCGCGGCGTGCTGACCTGGCCGATCACCTGAGGCAGGCCGGCGAGGAGAGATGGATCACGCGGATCGATCGCCTCGGCGGCTTGCAGACGCACGCCCCCGTCGCCATGGCCCATCGCGGCCAGCAGGGCGTTCTTTGCCTCATCGCCAGGCAGGCCGGCCAGCACGCGGACGGCGTGGTATGCGCCAAGCGGCCGGTCGAGGCCTTCCGGCGTGGCATTGAGCTGGAGCAGCGAAACGAGCGTCGGCACCGCGTCGGCCTTGCCGCGCTCGATCAGCAGGCGCTGCGCCTCGAGGCGGAGATCCTGCGAGGGCGAATTCAGCTGGCGAGCCAGTTCGAGCGGTTCGTCGACCGACAGCACCGGGATCTTGCGGACCGGCTTGTCGATCGGCACCACGCGCCAGATCCGGCCATGTTCGCGGTCGCGCAGCGGGGTGACGTAGGCGTTTCCTTTCCCCGGCCCGGTGCCGCCGGTGTGGAAGGGACTGTGCGGGTAGTCGTAGCCCCGGGCCGGATTCCAGAAGCGGAACACGACGTTGTGCTGGATGATCGGGTTGTACCAATCGGCGATCCACACCGCGCCGTCCGGCCCGGGCCGGGCGACCACCGGCGAGCTCCAGGCATCGGCGCTGGCGAACAGGTTCTGGCCGCGCAGGTTGGTGGTCTTGATCGAGCCCTTGTCGGTCACGCGGCCCATGGCGACCAGGTGGCCCGTCGGCTCGCAGATCAGCGCGGTATCCTTGGGGATGATCCCGGTGCCCAACACGGTGTCGTTGTAAAACATGTGTCCGGCGGCGGCCGTGTATTTCTCGATCTGGTCGACCTGCGTAATGTCGTCCGTGTTCGGATACATGAACGGCTGATCGTCGAGCTGCGGCGTGCGCGGCTGCTCCATGCCGCTGCCGGCGTAGGCGCGGCGGGGGATGGACACCATCCACGACGGGTTGTTGTTGGCCGTGGAGCCGAAAACCGAGCCGTCCTCGAGCAGGCCGATGCCCCAGGTGTTGTTGGTGGTCGGCTGGATGAAATCGAGCCGCGACAGGTCCTGCCGGAAACGAAAGGTCCCCTGGCCGAACTTTTTCTGCTTCCCGGCCACCTGCATGTCGATGCCGCTGTAGCCGACCGTCGCATGAATCCAGCCGTCCATGGCATAGATCATGTGCGACATCGAGGCGTGGGTGTCGCCCATGTGGATGCCCGAGCCGAGCACCTCGCGCTTGTCGGCCTTGTCGTCGCCATTGGTGTCGCGCAGGAAAACCAGCTCCGGTCCGTCGGTGGCGATCACGCCGTCGCGGTGGAAGACGATGCTCGTGCAGTGCCGCAGGCGGTCGGCGAACACGATCATCTTGTCCGCCTTGCCGTCGCCGTTGGTGTCCTCGAGGATCTTGATGCGGTCCTCGCCCTTGCCCTCTTCCATCGGCACGTCGTTCGGATAATCCAGCGCCTCGACCACCCAGCAACGACCGCGCGGGTCCCAGTCGAGCGAGATCGGGTTCACGATCATCGGCTCACAGGCAAAAAGCTCCAGTTTCGTGCCCACCGGCACCTGCGCATGGCGGGCGCTGCCATACGGGGTGAGCGGCTCCTGCAGCTGCATCATCGGAATTTCCGGGTGTGCCCGGTCGCGCTTGCGGACGCGCGGCTCGTCGAGCGTCAGCTCCGGCATCTCGTATTTCGCGAACAGGTTGGCGGTCTTTTCCCCCACCGCCCACAGGATCCCGCGTGCCACCAGCTCCTGGTAGGCCGGGTTTTTCCAGGTCCGCAGGTCGTGGCCGCTGGCGGTGTAGAAAACCCGGCCCTTGCCCTCGCTGCGCAGCCAGGTCCACGGCTCCGGCTTCGTTTCCCCGGCATTGATCGGCGGCCGCACCTGGAGCAGATGGCGGTCATCGGTCAGGTCCTGGTGGACATAGGTTTCATCCCAGGCTTCCAGCTTCGGCAGGTCGCGGGTGATCGGGTGGCGCTTGTCGACGTTCTCGGGCGCGAACACATGACCCTCGTGGCTTTTGAATTTTCCGCCCACCAGCGCGAACCAGCCGGGCGAAGGATGGAAGCATCCGCAGGCACTGTGCAGCGCCACCAGGCCGCCGCCATTCCTCACCCACGGCAAAATCGCCGGCGGCACCGCATCCTGCTCGTGGTTGGCGTATACAAGAAGTGCATCGTAGTGTTCAAGAACCTCGGTCCGCATATCTCCGAGATCCTCCGTGAAAGTGAGATTATATCCGCGCGGGCCCAGCGCCTGCTTGAGGTAGCGGTAGCGCTCGATCGGGTTGTGGCCTCGGTCATCGCCCAAAAACAGGACTTCCAGGCGCCGCGGACGGTCGTTCTGAGCCATCAAGGATGACAAAAGCAGAGGAATGAGCAGGATAACTCGAAGCATGTTGCAGGATCGCATGGGTTCAGCCCGTAGCCGGCCGGGCCGGCTGATCTACCGTCCCGGACCGGCGGGAATTTCAAACCGCACCCTGAATCCGCGCAAATCGCGAAATTCATCTTCATTTCCGTCCTCCAAAGGCGCTTAATCGTTAGTCTCTTCCCGTTTTCCATGTCGCTCCGCATCCTCATCGCCCCGGACAAGTTCAAAGGCGCCCTCTCCGGCCAACAGGCGGCCGAAGCCATGGCCTCCGGCATCCGCAGCGTGCTGCCCTCCGCGGCGCTCGACCTGTGCCCCATCGCCGATGGCGGCGAGGGCTTCATGGCCACCCTCGCACCCGCCATGCGCGGCCGCTGGGTTTCCTGCCCGTCGCTCGATGCGCTGGAGCGCGAAATCGAGTCCACCTACCTGCTGGCCGATACCCGCCAGGGCCGCGTGGCCGTCATCGAGATGGCGGAAACCGCCGGCCTGTGGCGCCTCGCGGAGGACGAGCGCGACCCGCTGCGCGCCTCCACCCGCGGGGTCGGCATCCAGATGCTCCACGCCATCCAGCAGCGCGGGGTCGACAGGATCGTGCTCGGGATCGGCGGCAGCGCCACCAACGACGGCGGCTGCGGCATGGCCCACGCGCTCGGCTATCGTTTCCTCGACAAGGACGGCGCGGAATTCGATCCGCTGCCCGCCCGCTTGTCGAAGCTCGCCCGCATCGACGACTCCCGCGTGGTGAAAATGCCGCCCATCACGGTGGCGTGCGACGTCGAGAACCCGCTGCTCGGCGACAAGGGGGCCACCGCGATTTTCTCTCCCCAAAAAGGCTCCACGGAGGAAACCCGGCCGCTGCTCGAGGCCGCGCTCGCCCGTTTGGTGGAGGTCACCAAGGCCACCGACGCCTCGCTCGATCCCGGTTCCGGCGCGGCCGGCGGACTGGGCTTCGGGCTCCTCCATTTCACCGGCGCGCGGCTGGTGCCCGGCTTCGACCTGCTGGCGAAACTCCTCGAACTCGAGGAACGCGTCGCTGCCGCCGACATCGTCATCACCGGCGAGGGCTCGATCGATCACCAGAGCCTGTCCGGCAAGGGGCCCATCTGCATCGCCCGCATGGCCCGCGCCCGCGGAAAGATCGCCGGCGCGTTCTGCGGCCTGGCCGATGAGGTCGCGCGCGGGTCCGGCGAGTTCGATTTCCTCGTCGCACTCGCCGATACCGGCAAGTCGATCCCCGAGCTGATCGCCAACGCCTCCAACGAGCTAGCCCAGGCCGCCGCGCAGCCCGGGCTGTATGATCCCGACGCCTACTCGCAGCCCAGCGAGCTGCCCACCCGCTGAGCCCCGCCGCTCATTCTTCGAGCGGCTTGATCTCGATGTTGCGGAACCACACCGGCTGGCTTTCCGACTGCAGCGCCAAGTGCCCGAAAGCCACCGCCTTCGGTGCGCCCCTCTTCAGCAGCGCCTGCGCGTCGCCCACGCCGTTTTCCGGATCCAGCTCGAGCTGCTGGTAGCGCAGCACTTCCTTGCCGTTGATCCGGTGAATCGCCTCCTTCGAGCCGTGGACCTCCAGCTCCATGGTCACCCACTCGCCCGGCTGGAAGGTCGGTGCCGATGACGGGATCACATGGTTGGTGACCAGCTTGCCGTCCATCCACACGTTAGTCGCCGGCGTGCAGAGGTTTGCCGTCGCACGCTCGCCCTCGCCGGCCGCGGCGAGGAACTGGAACTCGAAGCACACCGGAAAATCCTGATTCAGCTTCAGGCTCGACGGCGGCTGGCAGTGAAACATCACCCCGCTGTTCTGCAGCGCGAAGCCCGGCCCGTCCGGCAGTTGCTTGCCCTCGAAGCGGTACTCCAGCCGCAGGATGTAGCTCGAATACGCCAGCTCCGAGTAGAGGTGCCCGAACTGGCCGTCGAACTTCCCGCCATAGTCATCGTAGCTCACCTTGATCATGCCGTCCTCGACCCGGAAGGTGTTCATCGCGTTCTCGCCGAGCGGGTGCTTGGTGATCTTCGGGATCCAGCCGCTCAGGTCCTTGCCGTTGAAGAGGGAGATCCAGCCTTCCTCCGCATGCGCGGAAACGGCGAGCAGCAGCAGGGCGGAGAGGGTCGTCAGGTGTTTCATGGACATCGGACTACGGGGGGGATCGCCGGAGCGTTTCAGGTCCTTTGTTTCCCGCGCAGGGAAAAACGCCGCCCGTCACCTTAATCTTCCCCGAACCGCAGCACGCAGCGCCCCAGGTCAATTTCGCGCTGCTCCGGATCCACCGGAAATGCCGGCGGGATCGAGTAGAGCCCCGCCCGGTTCTGGACCAGCAGCCCGGCGTCTTTGAGCACCTTGAGATGCTTCGACAGCGTGTTCGCCCGCACCCGCAGTCGCTCCGCCAGCTCCACCGTCATCCGCGGCTCGCCGGCTGCCAGCTCGCCGAGCACCCCCCAACGCAAAGGATGCCCCAAGGCCTGCGACATCTGCACCACCGAAACCGTCCTCTCATTCGCCATACCGTCTCGTAACATGACGACAACATCCCCGATGTCGATCTCAATCTCCTCTTTGGGGATCACAACGACTTCTTTCATGACCGCAACCGCATCTTACGTGATGACATCGACCTCTTCCATTTCCGCAATCTCCTGGAACTTCCCCTCATCGGCTTCTTCGATGATGGCAATTTCCCGGTCGGTGACCGCTTCGTCTTGGAAGATGCCGTCCATCTCCCCGTCATCTCACGCATCGAGCCGGTCGGGCTCTGCAACGCCCGCTTTCGCCGCCGATGCGCTCATTTCCGGAACATGAAAAACACCGCGCCCGCGAGGCAGCAGGCTGCGCCGAGGTAGTTCCAGGTCAGCTTTTCCTTCATGTAGAACACCGCGAAGGGCACGAAGACCGACAGGGTGATCACCTCCTGCAGGATCTTGAGCTGGCCCAGCGAGAAGACCTGGTTCCCCAGCCGGTTCGCCGGGACCTGCACCAGATACTCGAAAAACGCGACACTCCACGAGACCAGCACCGCCACCAGCCACGGCTTCTCCCGCAGCTCCTTCAAGTGCCCGTACCAGGCGAAAGTCATGAACACGTTCGAGACCACCAGCATCGCCACCGTTTTCCAGCCGATCATGACCGTTCATCTCGTCGCGATCCGCGACTCCGGCAAGCCGACAAAACTGCCTCGCTTCGGCCATTGCCGTCGAACGCAAGTTGCCGTTCCATTCGGCGGTAAACGGTTCGATCCATGAAAGCAGGCCTCATCCTTTCCGCCTCGGTCCTTGCAATGATCCACCCCGCCACGGCCGCCGTGACGGTCACCTTGTCGCCGGCCGGCAGCGGCACGCAGGTCGAGATCCGGCAAACTTCGCCCAATCCGGTGTTCGGGCTCGATCAGGTCACCGTCGGCTTCGTGCCAGGCCTGCTCCTGCCGGCGGCGGCGCTCGAACAGAGCGGCGGCATCCTCAACGAGTCGGACTTTTTCGTCCCCTCGCCCGGCACGGTCACCGATCTGATGACCGGCGCCAGTTCCACCTTCCACGAGTTCTCGTTCCTGTTCGAGTCCGTGTCCGGCTCCTACCGACCCTTCCTCGCACTGGAGAACTCCATCGAGCTGGGCCCCGGCCAGTCCCATCAGATCGCGTTGACCCACCCGCTGGCCTCGACGGTCGACGTGAGCTTCTCGCAATTCATCGCCGGCACCTACGTTTTCGCCGACACAGCCTGGGGTGAGGTGACCACCGTGGTCGTCCCCGAGCCCGGCACCGCCTGCCTGCTGGCGGGCTCGTTGCTGGCGTTTTCGCGCCGGCGCCGGGCTTGAGCGCCCGGGTTTTCCCACTGGCCTTCCCGCCCTTCCTCGCGGAACCCTAGTCCACGGTGCCGCGCAAGAAGCCCATCCTCACCCCCGCCCTCGACCGCTGGTTCGCCGACCACCGCGGCACCCCGCTCGCCTTCCAGCGCGAAACCTGGGCCGCCTACGCCGCGGGAAAATCCGGCCTGCTCCACGCGCCCACCGGCTTCGGCAAGACCATGGCCGCTTGGCTCGGCCCGCTCGATGAAGCCCTGCGCGAACTCCCCCACGACAAGTCCGCCCCCTGCCGCGTGCTCTGGATCACGCCGCTGCGCGCGCTCGCGTCGGACACGCTGAAGTCGCTCGCCGATCCCATCGAGGGCCTCGGCCTCCCATGGGAAACCGGCGCCCGCACCGGCGACACCTCCTCCCATCGCAAGGCCAAGCTCCGCCAGCGCCTCCCTTTCGTGCTCGTCACCACGCCCGAGAGCCTGTCGCTCATGCTCACCCACGATGACTTCCGCGAGCGACTCGCGGACTTGAAAGCGGTCGTCGTCGACGAATGGCACGAACTCCTCGGCACCAAGCGCGGCGTCCAGACCGAGCTCGGCCTGGCCCGCCTCCGCCGCTGGTTTCCCCACCTGAAAACCTGGGGCCTGTCCGCCACCATCGGCAACCTCGCCGAGGCCCGCAGCGCCCTGCTCGGCGATCGCGATCCCGACGGCGTTACCGTTTCCGCCGACCTCAAAAAACCGCTCACCCTCGAAACGCTCATCCCCAAGGACATCGAGCGCTTCCCCTGGTCCGGCCACCTCGGCACCCGCATGGCCGCGCCGGTGGCGGAAAAAATCCGCTCCGCCGGCACCACGCTCCTCTTCACCAACACCCGCTCGCAGACCGAGATGTGGTTCCAGGAGATCCAGGCCGCCCTGCCGGACCTCGACGGCCGCATCGCCATGCACCATGGGTCGATCGACCGCGACGAGCGACAACGCGTCGAGGCCGGCCTCAAGGACGGCTCGCTGCGCTGCGTCGTCTGCACCTCGTCGCTCGATCTCGGCGTCGATTTCGCGCCGGTCGATCAGGTGATCCAGGTCGGCAGCCCCAAGGGCATCGCCCGCCTCGCCCAGCGCGCCGGTCGCTCCGGCCACCAGCCCGGCGCCACCAGCCGCATCGTCGGCGTGCCCACCTTCGCCATGGAGCTGGTCGAGTTCGCCGCCGCCCGCGATGGCTGGACCGCCGGCGAAATCGAAAGCCGCGTGCCGCTGCGCCAGCCGCTCGACGTCCTCGTCCAGCACACGCTCACCTGCCTGCTCGGCCAGCCCGACTCGCCGCGGGCGCTCTACGACGAATACCGTAGCACGCGAGCTTTCCGCGATCTCGACGAACAAAGCTGGGACTGGGTCGTCGGCTTCATCACCTCCGGCGGCTCCGCTTTGAAAGCCTACCCGCAGTATCGGAAGGCCGAGCTGCGCGAGGACGGCCTGCTCCACTTCGACGACAAGCCCGCCGGCCGTCTCCACCGGATGAACATCGGCACCATCGTCAGCGATCCCGCCATCACGCTCAAGTTCGCCTCCGGCAAAACGCTCGGCACCGTCGAGGAGGACTTCATCACCCGCCTCAAGGTCGGCCAGGCCTTCATCTTTTCCGGCCGCCAGCTCGAACTCGTCCGTTTTCACAAACTCACCGCGACCGTCCGCCCCTCCACCAAAAAGCACCGCGGCCAGGTCCCCATCTGGAACGGCGGCAAGTCGCCGCTCTCCAACGAACTCGCCTCCGCCATCGCCCGCCGCCTCCACCACCCGCCCTCGCCGGCCAGGGAGCACACCGCCGTCGCCCCCATCCTCGACATCCAGCGCCGCTGGTCGGTGCTGCCCGGAAAACACGAACTCGTCGTTGAGTTCACCCGCACCCGCGAGGGCGAGCATTTGTTTCTTTACCCCTTCGCCGGCCGGCTCGTCCACGAAGGCCTCGCCACCCTCGCCGCCGCCCGCCTCAGCCGCGAGGTCGGCGAGTCGATCGACCTCACGCAAAACGACTACGGCTTCTCCCTCATCGCCCGCCGCGGGCTTTATCTCGATGAGCCCCTCATCCGCTCGCTGCTCACCACCGACGCCCTGTTGGATGATCTTCTGGCCGCCATGAACTCCGCCGAGATGGCCCGGCGTCAGTTCCGGGAAATCGCGCGCGTCGCCGGCCTCCTCGCGCCCGACCTCCCCGGCAAGCGCCGCAGCAACCGCGACCTGCAGGTTTCCTCCTCGCTGCTGTTCGAGGTCTTCACCCGCTACGATCCTGACAACCTCCTCCTCACCCAGGCCCGCCGCGAGATCCTCGAACGCCAGCTCGAGTGGACCCGCCTCAAAGCCACCCTCGACGAGATCGCCGAGCGCCCGCTGAAGCTCGTCGAAACCGAGCGCCTCACCCCCATGGCCTTCCCCCTCTGGGCCGACCGCCTCTCCGCCCACCTCCCCGCCGCCGACGCCCACACCCGTCTCGAGGCCATGCTCCTCGAACTCGAACAACAGGCTTCCTTGGAACGCGACCTTTAGGTCGCATCGCCGCCATGCGCCTCACCCTCGCCGGAACCGACATCGACCTGCTGCCCGAGCGCGCCGTTTTCCTGCCGGAAACCGGCGACCTGGTCGTGGCCGACGTCCACCTCGGCAAGTCCGCCACTTTCCGCGCCCGCGGCATCCCGGTGCCCGAGGGCGAAACGACCGACGACCTCGAGCGCCTCGCCCAACTCGCCGCGCGCACCCAGGCCCGCCGCATCCTCGTCGCCGGCGACCTTGTCCACGCTCCCGAAGCCCTGCGCCACGACCTGCCCGAGCGGCTCGCCCGCTGGATAGCCGACTGCCCGGCGGAGCTGGTCCTCATCGCCGGCAACCACGACCGCCGCGCCGGGCTGCGACACCTGCGATGCCCGGCTTTCCCCGATCTGGAAACCGGCACCCTGCGAATCGTCCACGACCCCTGCGAGGCCTCCGGGCCGTCGATCGCGGGCCACCTGCATCCCTCGATCCGGCTTCCTACCTCGCCGCGGCGGAGCCATCGCCATCCGTGTTTCTGGCTGCAGGGGGAAACTCTCGTTCTGCCCGCCTTCGGCACCTTCACCGGGACTCATCCGGTGCGCCCCGAGGAAGCCGACCGGGTTTTCATCCCGCTCGCCAGCAGGGTGCGGGAAATCCCGCGGGGGTGGCGGTGAGAGGACGCCCGCGGGAGCGATTTGCCACCGAGCCGGGCGTAAAGTTGCACGATGCAATCCGCCCCAAAAACCGAAATGATGCGTAAACCCATGACCGTGAGGGTGGCGGGCAAGCTCTTGTGAGCGGAACGAAGTGTGCGGGGTGAAGGGGTTATGGAAGCCAATCCGCCCGAAGCCACCACCCGCCACGAAGGCGAGGAAGCCGAGATCCTGCCGCTCCTGCGCGAGCGCTGGAGCCCTTACTGTTTTTCCGACCGCGAAATCGAGGCGGACAAGCTGAAGTCCGTGTTGGAGGCCGGACGTTGGGCCCCCTCGTCCTACAACGAGCAGCCATGGGCCTACCTGATGGCCCGCCGGTCAGAGGGCGAGCCGTTTGAAAAAATCCTCTCCTGCCTGGTGGAGGCGAACCAAGCGTGGGCCAAAAACGTGGCGGTGCTGATGCTTTCCTTCGCCCGAAAGAACTTTTCCAAGAACGGCAAGCCGAACCCGCACCATGTCCACGACCTTGGTGGCGCCGCGGCCCACATGACCTTCCAGGCCTCGGCCCACGGGCTCTTCGTCCACCAGATGGCGGGGATCGATCGGGAAAAAATCCGGCAGACCTTCGACATCCCCGACACCCACGAGCCCGTCACCGCCATCGCGATCGGCTATCTCGAAACCGCGCCCGGTCCCGACATGGCCGAGCTGGTGGAACGCGATCAGTCACCGGACCGCCGGCGCAGCCTCTCCGGAACCTTCTTCGGTTCCGTCTGGGGCGAGGCCAGCCCCCTTTTCCAATGAATCCGCAAGCTCCGCCGTGCCGCTCTCCCCCCTCTCCTCCGCGGCCTCGATCATCCCGTAAAGGGCGAGGAATTTCCTCAGGGAAATGCCGTCCTCGAGGGGATGCGTGAGGGCGTAGTCCAGGTCCACCTCGTAGCGGTTGTTGCGACCGCGGCGCTTCACTCGGAGGGCCTGCGACGTTTTCAGGGCCGCAAGCACGAGACGGATCGAGCGCTCCGTCATGCCAAGTTCCTCCGCCAAATCCACCAACCGGATGTCAGGTCGGCGGGAAATACTCACCAGCGCTTGGCCGTGCTTGCTCAGCAAATTCCAGGTTCGTCGTTTCATGCCAAAGGCAAGCTAAGCGGCTCCGGAAAACTACGGAAGCGAAATACCGGAAAATTTTTTGCGGTTTTTCAAATCGAGTGTCTGTTGAGACGTGATTCAACCCAAGAACCCACAATCAATGATGCACCAACCCACGGGCAGACTGGCCGTTGCGGACGTGACCTCGCACCCGGCCTGGCCGGACTACGCGGCCGCTCTGGAGCACTTGGCCGGCAGACCGCCGGTGACGGGCGACGCCGAGTATGCGGACTTCGCCCACACGGGCGAGGAGCCCCTCGTGGTACGCGCCACCGACCGGGACCGCCCGGTGCTCTGGATTCCCTCCCCTCCCTCGCCGCTGGAGTGGCGCAGGAAGTCGATGATGCTGCTGACGCAGGCCATGATCCAGTGGATCAACCAAGGCCGCGGTCCGTGGCCCAAGCCTTCGCGCGTCGTCTGGCGGCTGATCCAGAACCACTCGGATCAGGCGCTTGATCTGGGTTCCATCGCCAAGCACCTCGACCTCGCGCCCGCGCGGCTTGGGGAACAGTTCACCTTGGCGACGGGTTCCAGCTTCCGCCGCTGGCTCGGGGAAGAGCGCTGCGCCCGCGCCGCCATGATGCTGTTGGAGAATCCCGAGCAGCCGATCGCCGAGATCGCCTCGAACTGCTCGGCCCAGTCCGTGTCGCAGTTCAACCGCAACTTCCTATCAGCCACTGGCTCAACTCCGCGCCAGTTCCGCCGGACATCTCATGTATAACTAACTCGTCATACGCAGAATTTCGCGCATTCAAGTCAATTATGCGGATAGAATACGATTCTCTAAGGCTCGCGGAAGCGATGGGCTTGTCGGGTTGCTCGCTCCCCGCGGTTTTGCCTTAAAAATGAGATCTGACGAAGTAGGCCCGCTCCACCACCCCGACATCCGCTCGCACCCCGCTTGGCCTGACTACGAGGCGGCATTCGAGCACGTTGCCGGGCGTCCGGTCGACTTCACTCGTCACGCATCCACGGCCCCGCCCGATTCCCTTGTCATTCCCCATGCGGGCTCGAAGTTGATGCTGGTGATCCCGGGCCCGGCGGAGCCGTATCTCGCCTGGCGGCGGGGCTCGGTCCTGGCGCTGGCTGGCGCGATGATCCGCTGGACGGCCATCGACGGAGACCCGGCGGCCGAGGAGCAGCCATGGCCGCGCCCGGTGAAAGTCGTGTGGAAGTTGTTGACCCAGCACTCCTCACGGTCGCTCGACCTGGGTTCCCTGGGAGGCCACCTCGGGGTGCGCCCGGCGCGTCTGGGCGATGAATTCACGCGCGCCACCGGCATGCCGTTCCGGCAATGGTTAGGCTCCGAGCGGTGTGCGACCGGCTCGCGCCTGCTGGTCGAAGAACCGGCGCGCACCATCGGCGAAATCGCCGCCCGCTGCTCGCCGCAGTCGATCTCCCAGTTCAACCGGAACTTCCTGGCCTTCGCCGGCCAGAGCCCGCGGGACTTCCGCGAGGCCTTCGCGCCGACCGACGGCTGAGCGGCACCCCCACGGTCCGAATTTCGCGGAGAACGCGCGGTTCCGCTCCGCCGGGTTGGTGTTAGACTGCGGTTTCCCGCTTCGCCACACCGGCGGCCGCGCGATTCACCATGGCGTGGAACTCCGCAAACACCCGGGCGGCCTGATGGCGGGCAAGGTCCAGCCGAGCATGATCCACCGTCCTCTCCAGCCACTCCACCATCTCCCGCCACGCCGGACCCGTGCGCTCGCCATAACCGCGGTAGAAACGGTCGGCCCCGGCGGGAAAACCCGCCCCCGCGCGTACCAGCGCCGCACCGCCGAGGGTCGAGCCCTCGATCACATACAGCGCGCCGGCCAGCCCGGCCACTTCGGCGGGGGCCCGGACGTCGCTTCGGGCGGAGGCAGGCGGCTGGCCGAGGCGGCTCAAGTCGCTCGCCAGCCAGTCGGACTTTCCGAAGCGGAACGCCCCGAGCTCGTCCACCACGTCCGGATGGATCTGGCGGACACTCGTTTCCCATCCCTGAAACCACCCGTGATACTCCGCCAGCAGCGCCGTGTAGGTGCCGGGGGAAAGATCACCCCGCACCAGGCCCACGATCACCGGATGCTGGTCGAGGGCTTGGTGGGACTCCCGCGTGGCGGCTTGGAGGGCGTTTCTGATGTCCATGTTCGCCCACTCTAACTTCGAACCCTTTTCCGACAATCCAGCGGCCCCCCGCGTTTTTCCATGAGCACTTCCCTTTCACCCGATCCCCACCAGTCGTGCGAGCAGCAGGCCATCCACCTGATCGGCCAGATCCAGGCCGGCAAGGCGCTGGTCGCGCTCGACCTCGCCGCCGGCCGTTTCACGCATGGCAGCGCAGGCACGGAATCCATCACCGGCAGCGACTTCGAAAAGCCGCCCGGTTCGTGGCTGCCGGTCCCCCGCATCGCCGCGCTGCTGCGCCGCGCCACCGCCTGGCGCGGCCGCGGGCCGATGCCTGCCACGATCGAGCCGCTCCACGGCCCCGCGCTCCAGGTGTGGGTTTATCTCGCCGGCCCGCAGTTGGTGATCGAGTGGGACACGGAACAAGCGATGCCCTCGATGACGGACGAGTGGGACCTCGAAGTGAAGGAATGTCTCGAGGAAATCGAGATGCTCGAATCGCTGGATGAAAAGCTGGCCCGGGTGGTCTCGCGGATCCGCGGGCTGACCGACTTCGACCGCGCCATGATCTACCGCTTCCATGAAGATGGCACCGGTGAAGTGGTGGCCGAAGACTGCCGCGAGGACTGGGAGCCCTACCTCGGCCTGCGCTACCCGGCCGGCGACATTCCGCGGCCGGCCCGCGAGCTTTTCCTGCGCAACGACCTGCGGCTCATCGGCGACGTGTCCGCCCGGCCGCTGGAGATCCGCGGCGGGGACGAACTCGACCTTTCCCTGTCCCGCTACCGCCAGCCCGCGGAGGTCCACATCGAATACCTCACCAACATGGGCGTCGGGGCCAGCCTGGTGGCCGCCATCCGGGTCGATCACAAGCTGTGGGGCCTCATTTCCTGCCACCACGGCACGGCGCGGGCGCTGACGATGCGCGATCAATCGCGCGTCTCCGCCCTGACCAGCCACCTCGCGGTCGACCTCGCCGGGGCCGCCCGCGAACAGCGGCTGCGCGATGAGCTGGCCTGCGCCCGGCTGGCCAACAAGCTGGTCCAGTGCGTGACCCTGACCACCGACTGGGCACCCGTCATGATGTCCATTTCGCAGGAAATCCTGCGCACCATGCGATCCGACACGCTGGTCCTCCACCTCGACGGGCGCACCTATTTGTCCGATCCCGGACTGTCCGCCGGGCGGGTCGAGACCTTCATCGGCCAGCACGCCGCCGAGCGCCGCAATCGAGTGACTTCGAGCCACCAGCTGGGCGAGGATTTCGCGGGAAGCGACCAGCTGGAGCCCTACGCCGGGGTTCTGTGGGTCTCGCTTTCGGCCTTCCGCAACGACTGCCTGTTGCTGCTCCGCCGCGAGCAGCGCGAGCTGGTCCGGTGGGCGGGAAACCCCGGCCAGGCCACCGTGGTCAAAGCCGACGGTCGGATCGGACCGCGCCACTCGTTCGCGGAGTGGAGCGAGCAGGTCCGGGGCCGCAGCCGGCCGTGGTCGGAGGCGGAAAGAAGCATGGCGGAGACCGTCCGCTCGACGCTCATCGACATCGTCATCACCAGCCAGGGCTTCCGCGAGCTGGTGGAAACGCCGACCGCGCGGCGGTTCCGCATCGCCCACCAGGAAGTCGAGCATCCGCTGATCTTCGCCGATCCCGACGGCCGCGTGGTTTACCAGAACCGGGCGGCGAAGAAGGACTCGATCGTCGGCGTGGTCAATCTCGACGAGCTGTCGCTCTGGAAGACCGACCTCGAGGACCTTCCCCGCCGCCTGGCCGGCCTTCACGACCAGCCCGAACCCCTGCGCTTCGCCTTCGAGGCGCGGCGCTTCGAGCTGGCCCGGCTGTGCGAGGACGGCGAATTCCTCGGCTACAGCCTGCGGGTCAACCCCACCTGAAACGGCCTACTTTTCCCGCTGATAGATGCGCACGAAGTCGATCTCGTAGCGCTGGGGAAAAGTCGTGCCCGAGGGATCGCCCCCCTGGCCGCCGACGGCCATGTTCAGCCTGAGGCGCTGCGGGGCGTGAAAAGGCCGGAGCGCCGGGTCCGCACCGGGGAAGGGCCGGGAAAGGTCGTGGCGGTTGAGCAGGCGTCCATCAAGGCGGATCTCGATCTTCTCCTCATCCCACTCCATCACCCACAGGTGGTCCTTTCCTTCCCACGGTTCGAAGTCCGCCAGCGGATGCCGCGAATCGTTCCACACATCGCGCCCGTCCGGTCCGGCCTGGACGAAGTTCGCGAGCAGCTGGCCGCGGTAGAATTCCATGATGTCGATCTCGCCCGCCTGCGGCCAGCGGCCCTTGCCGGTGGTCCAGATGGCCGGCCACAGCCCCGCCCGGGCGGGAAAACGGGCGCGGATCTCGAACCGGCCGTAGGTCCAGGCCACCTCGGGCCGGGTGATCAGTGAAGCCGAGGTGTACTCGGCGAAACGCCGGCTCGCTCGCCACTCGCGCGACTCCTCCCGGAAGCCCGGATTGCGAACCTGCTGGCGGCGGGCCTCGATCACCAACCGCCCGTCTCGAACCACGGCGTTGTCGGGCTGGTACCATTGCAGCTCGTGGTTGCGCTGGAAGCCGTGCTCGAACTCCCACCTGGCCGGATCCGGCACCCCGTCCCGATCGAACTCGTCGGCCCACACCCGCGTCCATCCCGCCGGGGGAGCCGGCGTGTTTTCCTCCGCCCGGCCAGCACCGCCAGCCATCAGGAGCGCGACCCCCAGGGCGGAAAAAAGGCGACCCGGATGGATCCGATCCGGGCCGCCAAGTATCCCTTGTATCAACCCAAGATGCAGGGAAATCGAACCGTTCCGTGGTCGGCCGGAGCCGGGGGTTGACGGTAAAATCTTTGCCGGACCTCGGCGACCGCGGCGCGAACCGCAGGCCGCGTTGGCGACGATGAAGGTGTTATGCCATTCCATCGGGCTCGTCGAGTCTTGATTCGATAAAATACGCATAGGCAGGAAAGGCTTCGGACGGGCATCCATGTCCATCACCGGACGATCAGCGTGTTTTTTCCCTCAATGGCTTGACCGAGCACGAGCCATGGCCCCTGCCTGCGAGCGGGCATCTCGGCACCGTTCACCAGCACCCGCCGCGATGCGGGCCCGGCGGGAAGCCGGACTTCGGCCTTCATCCCGCCGGGCAAATCGAGCTTCAGACCGAAGGTCCCGCGGCGCCGTTTCCACTCCACCTCGATGGGTCCCCGCGGCGTCGGAACCCGGCCGCCGGCCGAGCTGAGGCCACCCGGATGCGGCTGGACGAGCGCCGTTCTCCAGCCCGGCTCCGCCGCCTGCACGCCGAGCACGAAACGCGGCAGCAGATTGGCCGGTGCGGCCCCCCAGGCGTGGTTCCAGTCCTGGTTCGGCTTGTATTTCTGGTCCCAGGCCTCCCAGGTCATGGTGGTGCCGCTGTCGAGCATGTGGCGCCAACTGCGGTCGCCATCAGCCAGGATGAGATCGAGCGCCGCCCCGCCCCGGCCGGCCCGGAACAGGCCTTCGAGCAGATACTGCGCGGCATAGACCGAGCAGCGCATGCCACGCTCCTCCACGAAATCCGCCACCCGCTTTTCCTCCTCCTCGGGCACCAGCCCGAAGGCCAGGGGAAACAGCGAAGCGTGCAGGGCGGTGTGGCGGGTGCCGAGGCCGTCGTGGTAGGCCCCCTTCGACTTATCGTAGAACTCGCGGTTGAAGATCGCGCGCTTCCTCTCCGCCTGCCGGGCGAAATCCTCGGCCTCGTCCCCACGGCCGACTGCACGCGCCAGGTCGGCCATTTGCCGCAGGGCGGCGATGTGGAAGGCGTTGACCACCGTGTTGACCCCGGTGCGGACATAGCCGTCACGCTCCGCCTCGGGCCAGTCGATGATGTCATTCCAGCTCTGCTGCCTGGCATTGCTGTGAACCAGGCCATCCGGGCCCACCCGTTCGGTGAGGAGCTTCGATTTGAGCAAATCGTAACGCGCTCCCAGCCAACCGGAATCGCCGGTGCGCATCCAGTCCGCGTGGGCCATGAACACCAGATGCGGTGCCCATTCCGAGGGCCAGGTCGGATGCTCCATCAGGTGGTCGAAGGTATCGCGCGCCATCTGGATGTCGTCGTCCGTGTAATAATGGCTGAGCTGATTCAGATAGGCATCCGCCTCGTAGGGGATGCGCTCGCGGTCGCCATCGACGTAGATGCCGGCGAAGGTCGTGGCCTTGATCGAGTGCCGGCACAGCTCCCAGATCCGGTCGAGCGCGGGCTCGGAGGAGTGGAAGGAAGCCGCGCCGTCATCCCAGGTGGAGGAAAAGGCCGACTGGCGGCGGATCTGATCGGGCTTCAGGTCGCCCTTCCAGCCGTCGATTTCCACCCAGCGGAAAGGCAGCACCACGCCCCAGTCGGGCGGGGTCAGGACGGCCTCGGGCTGCTTGGTGTTCCGGCGGTCGGCCGGCGGGGCCACGCGCAGCGGGCGGGGTTCGTCCGGGGCGAGGTCCACGGCCACCTCGGCGAAGCGCACGGAACCCGGCGGATGGCGGTCGATGCGGCCGTTCTTGAACGCCTCGCCGAAGCGCACGACCACCTTCCCTTCCATCTCCGCGGGCGGCTCGAGTTCGAGGTTTCCAAAGGTGACCCGGCCGAAATCCACCAGCCACTCCCCGCCACCCAGACGCACGATGGATTCCGGGCGCTCGGGCACCTGGTGGACGGGAGCCGCCGGGGAAGCCAGGGGAAACCCGGCGACCATCGCCAACACGAGACCCGCCATTCGTTTCCGCGAGGGTCGGGAGAGAGGATGCATGGAAATCGTAGGGTTCTTGATATGAAGCGGCCCGGGAGGTGCCCCGGGCCGTCATGATTTCTTGCGGTCGGCCCGGCAGCTACGATGCCCGGGGAATCCGCTCACTCAAGCTCGACCTGATAGAAGGCCTTGCCCGCAGGGGCCGCCGCGTCGGAGTAGCTGGTGGAGGCCCCGCCCGTGGCCGCCAGCACGCCGGTCGCGATGTCCGTCCAGGTGCTCAGGTTCGCCGAGCGGCGGATGGTGAAGGTCACGCCTTCCTTGCTGGGCCATTGGAGGCTGAAACCGCCGGCCGGGCCGTTGGTGTCCGTCACCGCGATGGCGAAGCGCGAGGCCGCATCGTCCGGGATCAGGCCCAGTCGGAACTCGGTCAGGTTGTCGGTGCCGTCGCCGTCGAAGTCCTCGGCCGGGCCGCCGTTCGTCGCGCTGGTGCCGCCGAAGTAGGCGGTTTCCCAGGCGTCGTCCAAGCCGTCGCCATCGCCATCCGAGCTGCTGCCCAGCGGGTTGGCGAGGTTCCGGGCGGTGGGATCGACGTAGAGGTTGTCGATGAGGACCGAGCCGGTGTCGAACTCGAGGAACAGCAGCTGGATCAGCGCATTCGCCGCCGTGCCGTTGCGGAAGGTGCAGGTCTGACCGGCGGTGATCTCGACTTGTCCGGTCTGGCCGGCCGGGCTCTCGACGAACACCCGGGTGATGTCGTTCTGATTGTCCGCCACCAGCCAGAGGTTGTACCAGGCACCTTGCACGAAGTCGTAGCCGGAGTCGTAGTTGGTCGCGCCGTTGCGCACGGTCAGATTGCCACTGATCATGCCGGTCTGCGCCTCGTGGTCGCCCGTTCCGGTTCCCGTGGTGTCGCTGAAGCTGAGGGAATGATCGATCAGCTGCGGATCGGCGTCCTCGATGTAGACCTGCATGAACAGGGTGCCGGTGTTGCCATGGAGCACCTGCAGCCCGCTGGCGGTCAGCGAGCGCCGCATCGCACCATTCACCCAGTGGCCGGACCGGTCGGCACCCGCCGGATTGGCGACCACCACGTTGGCGGCATCGACGGACCAGCCATTGATGCCGTTGAAAGTCTGCCCGGGCGTCATCCCGGGGCCGTCGAAATCCTCGAGCAAGGCAAAGCCCGTCGGCTGGCTTGGGACGCTCGCGGCGTTCTTCGGATCGCTGCCGTGGTCGATCTCATACTTGTCGCCGAACAGGTCGCCGTCGGAGTCCGCCAGCAGTGGATCGGTCAGGTAGGTGTTGACCTCCTGCCCGTCGGTCAGGCCGTCGTCATCCGAGTCCGGGTCCAGCGGATTGGTGCCCGCCGTTTCCTCCTCGTCATCGTCCAGCCCGTCGGCGTCGGTGTCCGCCAGCGTCGGGTTGGTGCCGGCGAGGAACTCGGCGTAGTTGTCGCGATTGTCCGCGTCACCATCGTCCAGATCGGTTGGGGAAAGATTACCCGCCCCGAAGTAGCGGAACTCCCAGCCGTCCGGCAGGCCGTCATTATCGACATCCGGCATCAACAGCGGATCGGTCGGATCCGAGCTGCCGAGCGCGTCGCCCGTTTCCTCATACTCGTTGTCGCAGAGGTCGCCATCCGGATCATCGGTGCCGCTCTGGAAAAGGTTGCGGAAATAGACCAGCTCGAAGAATTCGTCGTCGAGGCCGTCGCCATCCACGTCGGCCGGCACGGAGTCGATGTCGTTCGGGCTGCTTTCCGCGGCCAGCTCCACCTCGTCGTTGGCGCCATCGCCGTCGCTGTCCGCCCCCACGGTGGCAGTGGTCAGGTTGCCGAAGTAGGCCATTTCCCAGGCATCCGGGAAGCCATCCGGCTCCGAATCGCTGCGATCCATGCTGTCGGGGCCGAGGATCTGGAACAGCTCGCGTTCGGTTTCCGTCAGCTCGCCCGCCCAGATGCGCACCTCGTCCCAGGACGCGCTGGCGGTGTTGTCGCCCCACATCGAGCGTCCGAGGTAGGCGACGGCGTCCTGAAGGTCGGTCAGGTCGGCTCCGGTTTCGAACTGCCCCTTGGCCGCGAACAGCGGATGACCCGCCACCGCCGGCGAGGCATACCATTTCACCACCGCTCCCGAAGCCGTGCCCGCGTAGTAGGCGGGCGTGACGGACAGGACCACGTGGTACGGCACATCCAGTAGATACGGCGCGTTCGAGCCGTCGCTCTGCTGCTCGCCGTTCCACAGCACGCGATCGCTGTTCGCATCGGTGCCGAAACTCCACGACATCGAAAACGCCTGGTTGCCGGCCGGCGCGCCGTTGTCCGTGCCGAAGGCGACGATGCGGCTCCAGTTCTGCACCGCATGCGGTGTGGCCCACAGCTCGATGGTCACCGGAGAGATGCGATCCGCCTGCAGCCCGCTGAGCAGGTTGTTGCCGAGCAGCACGTAGTGGCTTTCCGCCTTCACCCCGCCTCCCAGGGTCACGCTGGCCGAATCCTGGGTGAAGCCGCCACCGGTGGCGGCATTGGCATCGGGATCGATCGCCTGCGCATCCGAGCCGCCCACGGAGTCCGCGAGGCTGCCGCTGAAGCTCCACCGATGGCGCAGCACCGCCTTGGTGGCGGACCAGGCCGGGTCGTTCGGGTCGGAGCCGGCATCGTGCTCCTCAAGGTTGGTACTGCCGTCGCTGTCGTCGTCGGCACCGGCATCGCTCACCCCGTTGGCGGCTTCCCAGGCGTCGCTCATGCCATCGCCGTCGGCATCCGGCCAATCGCTCGCGTCATCCGGTGCGGTCCCGGCGCTTTCCTCGGCCTCGTTGGTCGCGAAATCACGATCCGGGTCGCCGTTTCCATCCTGCACGAGGTCGGAGGCGTCCACGATGCCGTCGTTGTTGCCGAAATACTGGTCCTCCCAGAGGTCGTCGAGGCCGTCGCCATCGCTGTCGGCCGGGACCGAGCCCGCATCGGTCGGGTCGGATCCCCCGCTGACCTCCTGGGCGTTGGTATAGGTGTCGCTGTCCCAGTCGGCCCCGCCGGTGGTGACCAGCAGCTCGGCCGCATCGGGATTGCCATCGTTGTTTCCCCAGTAACGGTCTTCGGCGAAGTCGCTGAGGCCGTCGCTGTCGGCGTCCCGGTCCTTCAGCGACAGGATCACGTTGTCGATCTTGTGGCCGCCATCGCCGGTCACTCCGATGCCGAGCTTGCGGCCAATCAGCGGACTGCCGGTGACGGCGGTGTAAACGAGCGAGTTCGGCACCGTGGCACTCGGCAGCGCCGAGGCCTTGGTGATGCCGGTGTTGGTGACGCCGCCGAAGCCGTCATCGACAAGCAGCGTGAGCGACGAGTTGCCGGTATCGTCCTGGGTGTGGAACCAGGTCACCTCGATCACGTCGTTCAGCTGCACGACGTAGGAGGTCATGTTTTTGGTCGCGTCGTTGGTGAGATCCTCGAACTCGGCGACGTTCAGGCCGAAGCCATTGTGGTCCGGCTGAGCGGGCCGCAAGCCGCCGGTGTTGGCGGTCGTGTTCAGCCAATCGGTCCAGCTGTCCACGTTGTGGGTCGCGTTGTCCCAGCCGAGGTCGTTGTAGGTTTCACCCAGGGTGCCGGGCACACCATTGACGGATTCGAAGCCGCCGTTGCGCAGGCCCGGCGCGATGATCGCCGCCTTGGCGGGAAGCGAGGCAGCGTCATTCGGATTGCTTCCGAAGGCCAGCTCGGAGGCATCCGTTTCCTCATCGAAATCGGAGTCCTGCTGGTTCGGGTCGGTCGCCGCCCCACCAAACCCGGCATTCAGGCTGCCGGAGATCTCCTCCCCGTCGGTGAGCCCGTCGCCGTCGGTATCGGCGAGCAGCGGAACGGTCGGCTCGTTGAAAAAGTCCACGTTGAGGTCTCCGCTGATCTCGTCGCCATCGTTCAAGCCGTCGTCATCCGTGTCCGAGTCGGTCGGGTCGGTGCCTTCGAGGAATTCATCGTAGTCGGTCAGCCCGTCCGGCCCGCCGTTGGCGTCCGCATCGGCGGTGCCGTCATGCGAGAGGTCGCCGAAATACTGGACCTCCCAGGTGTCCGTCATCCCGTCGCCGTCGGTATCCGCGGCCGTCGAGTAAAAGTCCGTGGGATCCGAGCCCGCGAGGAACTCCTGCAGGTTGGTCGAGCCGTCGCCATCGAAGTCATCGCCGGGCAGCACGTCGGCCAAGGCTGCATAGGCATCGCCGCTGTCGAAGTCGATGATCACCTGCTCGAAGGCGTCGTCGAGGCCGTCACCGTCGGAGTCGTTGTCGATCACCGCCAGCACCCCGCTGGCCTCGGAAAACTGGTAGTTCACGCCGTTGGCCTCCTTCGACCAGATGCGCGATCCCGCCGTACCGCTGGCGGTGAACCCCTGCACGGTGAAGGTCTCCCCGAAAGTCCGGGTGGTCACGGTGACCAGCGGCCACGAGCTGCCGGCGGTCGCGGCCGCGCCGCTGAGATCGATCACGAAATCCCCGTTGAGTACGATACTTCCCGTACCAACGATCTGGTTGCTGTCGCCGGACGCGCCGGCCACGAAATGGAACACCGCATCATCGGCCAGCGTCGCCAGGCTGTTCGCCGCGTTGAGATCGAGGTCGCCGGTGAAGGTGCTGGCGCTGCTGCTGAAGGTCACCATCCGCGCCGCCTCGCCGCTGCCGTTTGCGAGGACCACGATCCGCGAGGTTCCGGCGATCGGAGCCGCGACGTTGAACCCGCCCTGAGCGGCGAACCCCGCCCCGTTGGCACCGACCGAGATGTTGCCGGCGAGCGTGAAGGAATCCCCGCTGCCTTGCCCGTGGCGGACCTGGCCTCCGTTCACGATCAGGTTCGGCACCGTGATCACGGCCGTGGTGCCGGTGCCCTTCCACATCAGTGCCTCATTGGCAGCGGCGGCGAAGGTTCCCGGGCCGGTGATGGTCAGGGAAGCGCCGGCGAAAGTATACGAATTGCCGTCCGCCGGCGTCCGCAACAGGAAGCCGCCGTTGAAGTATTGGTTGGCTGCCGTCGGGGCCGCCCCGTTGTTCCACTGGCCCGCCGCATTGAAGGAGGTGCTGCCGAAGCCGTCGCCGGCGTTCATCGTAACGTCGGCCGCCTGCGACCGCACCGCGAAGACCAGCAGCGGCAGGGCCGCCGGAAAGAGCAAGGATTTCGTCATGGGGTTGGATCTGGGTTTTCAGGAAAACAAAACGTCACCGCCAAGAGCGGCACAGTGAACGATTCTTACAGGTTCCCATCGCATCCACCGCGCCCCTCCCTCAAGGGCTTTCCTCCAAACTCCACCAAAAGGGGGGGCGATCCCGCCGGCCCCGGCATCCCGCGCGAAATGCCATCGACGCCGCCCGCGCCCCCTCTACCCTCCACCGCATGAAATGGACGAAGCTCGTCGTCGCCGCCTGCCTCACCCTGCCCGTCGGAGCCGCCCCGCCGCCCGCGCGCGACCTCCCCGCGGTGAACCTGGAAGGCATCGCCGATTGGTCGGCCGTGCTGCCTTTCGCCGATGCCATCAAGTCCGCCCGCCACTTCGGCAGCGCCCACCAGCCGTGGGATGAATCCGCCCCGGTCGATGCCGCGGGCTGGCCGACCGGCCAAGGCGACCTCGGCCTCGTCGTCTTCGCCGACCAGCACGGGATCGATGGCCGCTACCCGTTGTCCTTTTCCGGAAACGGCAGCGTCGAGGCCATGCCCGGCTCCATCCGGGTGGCCGGTCCCGACCACCAGGGCGGCACCACCACCGCCACGCTCACCATCCCGCCCTCGGAAGAACCGCAGTCGCTGTTCCTCAAGTTCACCGGCCTCGGCCAGCGGGGCCTCGGGAACCTCAAGCTGATGCGCCCCGTGAAGGCCGCCGGCTCGTTCGACCAGCGGTTCATCGACCTCGTCAAAAACTTCTCCGCCGTCCGCTTCATGGACTGGGCACACACCAACGGCTCGGCCGTGAGCGATTGGAAATCCCGCTCGAAGCCCGGCAGCATGCGCTTCTCCGGCAAGCTCGGCGTGCCGCTCGAAGTGCAGGTCGAACTCGCCAACCGCGCCGGGGTCGATGCCTGGTTCTGCGTCCCGCACCTCGCCACCGACGACACCGTCCGCCGCATGGCCGTCCTGATCCGCGACTCGCTCGATCCCGCCCGCCACGTGTATGTGGAGTTCTCCAACGAATGCTGGAACGGCATGTTCGAGCAGGCACGCTGGTGCCTCGAACAAGGCCGCAAAGCCGCCTTGTCCGACAACGATTTCCAGGCACAGCTCCGCTTTTACTCGCAGCGCACCGTCGCCGTCTGCCGCATCTGGCAGGAGGTCTTTGCCGAAAAAAACCAGCAGGCCCGGTTGACCCGCATCATGGCCAGCCAGTCGGCCAACCCGTGGGTTTCCGAGCAGGTGCTCACCTGGCAGGATGCCTACAAGGACGTGGATGCGCTGGCCATCGCCCCCTACTTCGGCGGCGAATTCGGCAGCCCCGAGACCGCGGACACGATCCGCCGGTTGGAACCGAAACAACTCATCGCCCGCCTGCGAGACGAGTCGCTGGCCAAGTCGGTGCCCAAGATGATCACCAAACAAGCCGCCTTGGCCCGCAAGTTCGAGCTCGCCCTGCTCGGCTACGAAGGCGGCCAACACCTCGCCGGTCACGGCGGCGCGGAAAACGACGACGCCCTCACCCGACTCTTCATCCAAACCAACCGCGAGCCCGGCATGAAGGCACTCTACGAGGAATACCGCCGCATCTGGGACCGCGCCGTCGCCGATCCCCGCCGCGAAAAACTCTTCTGGTTCAGCCTTTCCTCCCGGCCATCGAAATGGGGCTCATGGGGCCTCATCGAATCGCTCCCGCCGGACTCGCCCAAATGGACGGCCGTGACCGGCCAAGAACCTACGACAACTCCCGTAGCAGATCCCGGCCGCTGATTTCCGACAGCAGCTCCAGTTCGCCGCGCAGAACCTGCCAGGCGGGCTCGCCGCCGGCGCGGGGAAGGCCGCAGGGCGTGCAGGAACCGAAGCCGGGGTAGCCGGGCTTTCCCGCAGGATCGTCGCCGGAGCGGGCGAGGGTGAGGACGGGTCGCCCGCCGCGCTCGCGGGGCCGCAGCAGGAGCGGATGCATCCAGCAGGAAACCGGTTTCCAGAACCACGGGTGGCGGCCCTCATCCATGGCTAGACGCTGCAGGACGCAGCGGTGTTCGGCATCGAGAAACACGCAGCGGGTCCGCGGGAAGTGGCCGGGAAAACCGTCGGCCAGCTCCGAGTCGGCGGCCTGCAGGGTGGCGGTGCGGTTTTCTTCGAGGAAACGATCATGGTCCCAACCGTAACGGCGGAGGTGATCGCGGCGGGCCCCGACGACCTCGCGGATGCCGGCCATCTGCTCGGCCTCCAGGATGGCGCCATCGTGACAACAGGTCGCGCGGCAAGTGGCCAGCTCACAGACTTTCAGCGGCAGCTCGAACGCCTCGTGGTCGAGCGCCGCCTCACGGATCTGGCGCGCGAGTTCGCGCTCGATGCCGGGGTAGGCAGTCATCCTTTTTCCTCCGGCCGTTGGAAGTTCCGCAGCGCGGTCGGCGAGCTGAGGGCGGCCAAATCGCAGGAAAGATAGGCCAGCAGGTCGGATCCGATCCCTACCTCTTCAACGAACGCCGCACCCATGATTCTCAACCGCACGCCGGTGAGCATGGGAGACGACCGCGCCGGACGTAAAGCGAACTTGGACTGCGGCGATGAATCGCGGGCGCTTCGTTGTCGGCACGATGGCGCTCCCGCCGGCGATGGCTGAATCATCCTGACCGACCATGATCATTCCCGCCCGGTGGATGGCGCCAGCTCATGGTCCGGGGAGATGCCCATGAACCGCGGCCAGAAAACGGTCATGTGGCCCTGGGTCAGCAGGTGGCGCTGACGCTGTTGATCCGCCGGTGTCCCTGTAAGCTCGATTCGCAAGGGAACGCGCTTGGCGAGAAACATGTCTCGTTCTTCGGAGCCGCCATAGGTGGTTCTTACCCTGAATCGCTCACCGGATTCCGGATCCTGGATGATGGCATAAAGCACGAACTCGAAGGGTATTCTCCTCGCCTCAAATCCCTGAAAGATCCAGTTGTCCAGATCTCCGTGAACGATGGTTAGCTTCAGATATTCTTTACCTTCATCCGTCGAAGCCATGGGCCCGATCTCAAGAATTCCCCCTGTGGGAAACGGCAACCGCCCACCACGGGATAGATCCACTTCCCCCAGCTTCTCAAAGCGGCGCGCCGAGCACCTGACTCGCCACGTCTTCTCCAAATAATCCTCGGGAGCCTCCAAGGTTCGCTGCTCCCCGTTCGGCGCCCGCACCTGTAGCGAGGCCCCGGGTGCGATGAAACACGCGGTCGCATGCTCGTCCTCGTCACCCACCCATGGAGAGGTCGGGAAAGACTGCGGGGCCAGCTGCTTCACGTCCCACCAGGGATCATCAGGTTCGTGCTCTGCTGCTCGGGTGGCAGGGTCCCTGAACAGCACTTCCGTCCAACCGAAGGGATCGCCATCCAAATCCTCAGGAACCACGCTGAGATAGACGCGATCATCCGGGACGAACACGGAGGTGATCGCCCCCACCGATCCGCGTTCAAGTCCCTCCACTTGCAGGAGGTCATGCACGGGAATCCGGTTTTCATCTCCACGATTCTCGTAGGGCAGGCGGGTGATCCGTATCTTTTCCAAAATGGGCACCGCCGATTGATACAAGCTCACCTGAACGGGCCAATACATTCCATAGATCCAAATCCATGGGATCAATGCTCCCAGCCACAGGGTGAAGGCGATGCCCGCCATGAGCATGGGATTCAGGAGTTCGGGGTGCTGCGGAAGCTGCGGGCGAGGGCGACGAAGATCTCGCGCAGGGTCATGGGTCGGATGTCGGTGCGGATCAGGCCGGGAAACGCGGCCTCAAGCTCGGGTCGGCTACGACTTTCGTCGTAGTTCGTGTGAACCAGCTTCGCCGACCGGCCCTCGGTGCGGAGGTTCAGCCAGCCGGCCGGGGTTTCCGCGGGAGCGGCGATCTCGTCCATGGCCACCAACTCGACCCGGCGGAAGCGCGCCTGGAGCGAGCCGACGTCCTCCTGCAGGTCGACCCGGCCGCCGTTGAGAATCGCCACGCGGTCGGCGAAACGTTCCACCTCCTCGATGTCGTGCGAGGAGATCCACACGGTCCAGCCCTCCGTTTCCGTGAGCTCCAGCAGGCTGGTCAGGAACTCGTCGCGCACCAGCGGATCGAGCCCGCTGAAAGGTTCGTCGAGCACCACCAGCTGCGGCCGGTAGGCCAGCGACGACACCAGCGCCGCCTTCATCCGCTGGCCGCGGGAAAGCGAACGCAGCGGGGTTTTCAACGGCAGTTCGAGCTCGCGCAAGAGCCGCTTTTCGAAATCGCGATCCCAGAGCCCGCCATACATCGGCCGCAGGTGGGCGAGCAGCTTGGGCACGGTCAGCCACTCGGGCATGAGCTGGTTTTCGGACACGTAGCCGATCCGCCGCCACTGCTCGGATGCTAGTTGGGCGGCATCGACGCCCATCACCTCGATCTCGCCCCCGTCGCGCGGGAGCAGGTTCATCGTGCATTTGATGGTGGTGGTTTTCCCCGCGCCGTTCGGGCCGAGGAAGGCGGTCACCTTGCCCTCCGGCACGTCGAGGTCCACGCCGCGCAGCGCATCGGTGCGGCGGAAATGTTTCTTCAGTCCACGGATGGTGATCATGGAGGGTCAGGGTTCGGGATCGGAAAGCCGGCGCAGCAGGGCCTCGACCTCGCCGGCCGTCAGGTGGAGCGCGCGGGCTTCGTCGAGAAAGCGGCGGGCGGCCGGTTCGAGCATCTCCAGGCGCTTGGCGACCGGCGGCAGCTGCGGGGCCTGGACGACCATGCCCACGCCCGGTCGGCTGATCAGGAAACCGAGGTCCTTCAGCTCCTGGACGACCTTGAAAGCGGTGGTCGGGGAAATCTTCAACTCCTGCGCCAACGCGCGGACCGAGGGAAACAGGTCGCCCGCGCGCAGCTCGCCATTCGCCAGCGCTCGGTGCGCCGCCCTCACGATCTGATCGGAGACCGGTTCGCCATCGCGGAGCTGGAAAAGGAAGGGCAGCATCAGGGCTTCATGAACTTGCGTCCTTGGTGTTACAGTATTCGTGTAACACCGTCCACATAATTCTTTCCAGTCGGGAGAGGATGGCTTTCAGGCCGGTGAGAGCGGGGGCTTTGAAGCGCCTCCGGGAGACGGCATGGAGACCGCTGCCCGCTCTCCCCGCCGCCCGATCACTTCCTTTTCAGCACCACCACGAAGCCTCCGCCGGGCTGCATGGTGATCGGCATGGAGTCGCCCGCTTGAAGATCGGGCTTGGAGATTTCAAGCTTCGTTTGATCGCCGCGTTGGTCCTGATAGACCACCGAGGTCCAGCCCCCTTTGGCGAGGAAACCGAGGCCCAGCTGGTAGTCGCGGACTTCGTCGGTGCCGTTGATGCCGGCCACCCACCAGTCGTCGCCGTCGCGCCGGGCGACCACCGCCATTTCGCCAATCTTGCTTTGCGGCAGCACCCGATACTCGTCCCAGACGACGGGCTTGGTGCGGATGAACTGCAGCACTTCCGGCGGCTGGGCATGATAAGTGTCCGCGCTTTCGTACCAGTGGCAGATCGGCGAATTCAGCGCCACCGAGACCGCCAGCTGCGATCCGGCCGTGGTGTTTCCCAACGGGTCCGCACGGAGAGCGCCGGGCGTGTAGTCGGCCGGCCCGGTGACGAGCCGGGTGAACGGCAACGCCGCGAGGTGACGCCGCTCGACGCTGCCGCGCTGCTCGCCGCCGAAGATGCCCTCGCGGGTCATCAGATTCGGCCAGGTCCGCTCCTCGCCGGCCGGCTTGTTGGCGCCATGGAAGTTCACCAGCACGTGATGCTTCGCCGCCAGCTCCAGGCACGAGTGATAGAACTCCAGCCGCTCGTGGCTCTCGCTGTCCATGAAGTCCAGCTTCACTCCCGCCGCGCCGGCCTTGGCCACGTTTTCGAAAAACTCCTTCCTCGCCTCCTCGTCGCGGATCTTTTCCCAGTGCTCCCACACCATGATTTTGACGCCCTTCGTGGCGGCATGGTCGCAGACTTCCTTCAGGCTGTCCCACTCGTCGCCGCCGTTGCGGTGCCAGCCCGACCTCGGGTCGCGCCAGGGATCATCGATCGTGAAATACCGGCAGTCGAGGTCCGCGGCGTCATCGACGAAGCCCATGATCTTGTCCCACTTCGCGGAATCCCACAGCCCGAAACCCCACGTCCAGAACGCCCGCCCCGGCTGGATCCACGCGGCGGCGCGTCCTTCGGGAAACAGCTTCTCATCCGGCGCCGGACAGAGGTTGTAGACAATGCTCTGGTTGACCAGACCGGTCAGGCTGTCCGCCAAAATCACGACCCTCCACGGGCTCACGATCTCGCCCGACATCTCCCAGCCGTCCCGGTCGTCTTCGAAAATCCCGCACAGCGCCTTGCCCTCGGGGCCGAGCGACATGCCGCTGTAGCCCATCGTTTGCGCCTCGGTGATGCAGGCGAACCCGCCCTTCGGCAGCTCCACGGTCACCGGCATGGCGAGCGGCCGTCCCGCGGTGTCCGCGGTGGCCATGAAGGGCTCGAAGTTCGCCTCGTAGTTGGCGGTATTATGGTGACTCCAGTACTTCGCGCCCTCCGGCAGGACGAAGGCCGTCGCCTCGCCCTGGACCGTTCGTTTTCCCGATCCGGGAATGACATAGCGCCAGGCGATCCCGTCATCGTAGGCGCGCACGTCCAGCGTCCATGACTTGCCATCCGTCCGGCAGTGGAAACGACGGCCCGCGGCGTGATTCGTGAGTTGCCGGACGTTGCCGAACCACGGGTAGGTTCCGTCGATCTCGTAGTCCTCCGATCCGGTGATCCGCGCCGCCGCTCCGTAGTCGAGGCCATCCACGGTGATCCCGAGCGGCATCGGCTCCATGCCATCGATCACCACGAACAGCCGTCCGGCGGACTCGGCCACCGCGCATTTCCGCTTTCCTCCGGGACTTTCGAGCGCCGGCCGGGCCTCCATTTTCCCATCGGCCACCGGCACCTCGCGCTTCCACCACTGGCCGGCCGCGGGCTCCGCGCCGTCGGTGAGAATGACGGCCTCGGCCCAGTCCGCATGGTCGTAGTTCCTGCCGTCACCCGCATCCGTCACCTTCAGCAGCACGCTTTTCGCCCCCGTCAGATCCGCTTCGACCTCTTTGGGCCGGTCGCCGGTCTTCATCACGCCGCTGTCGAAAACCACCTTTCCGTCCGCCAGCACCTGGAAGACCATCGAGCCCTGCTCGTCCGCGCCATCATCGGCGCCCACCATGGCCCGGAACGAGGCCCGACCTCCGTCGAGCCGAAAACCGATCTCGCTCGGTGCGTGGGCCCCGATCCCGTGTTCGAACTTCTGGCCGCCGATCGTGAGCGGCTTCTCGCTCACCGCCCGGTTCTTCTGGATCCAGCCGAAGCCGGTGGTCGCGTCGCCCAGGTCCAGCTCATCGAGCCGGTAAGACTCGGCAGCGTGGAGATGGGGCGACAGCACGGAGGCAATGAGGAGCGCGCGGAGCAAGGACATGTTGCCCCCCATACGGCGCTTCGGCACCGAAACCTTCGCCCGGATCATTTCATCCGCCGTTCATCATCCCTTCATCGCCTCCATCCAGGCTCCCGCGTCACGATGAAACGCCTCCGCCGCTGGCTTCAACGGATCGCCTTCACCTCCTCGCTGCTCGCCCTCGCCGCCCTGAGCACCATCGGCTGGCTCGGCTCCGGGCACCTCGTCGAGCCGAAGCGCCGGGCCTTGCAGGACTATCACCTTGAGCGCCTCGAACATCCCGCCGCTTTCGGCCTGAAAATCACCGCCTACACCGGCCCGGAAAAGACACCCTGCCTCCTGGTCGAGCCCGAACCCGGCGGCCGCGGCTGGCGGGCGCGTGATCTCCGCAAGTCGCTCAAACGCCCGCCCCCCTGGGGCGAGATCCTCGGCACGGTGGTCATGCTCAACGGCCACGGCGGCCGCAAGGAGGACCACCTGCCGAGCTGCGAACGCTTCACCGCCGCCGGCTTCCGCTGCCTGGTTCCCGACCTGCCCGGCCATGGTGACCATCCCGCGCCGCACGCCACCTTCGGCAAGGACGAGTGCGAGCTGATCGAGGCGCTGGTCGATGACCTGCCCGGCCGGTTTTCCCTGAAACCCCAGCCCGTTTTCCTCTATGGCGTCTCGCAGGGCGGCGCGATCGCCCTCCAGACCGCGGCCCGCTCGCCGCAGCGTTGGGCGGGCGTGATCAGCGCCGCCGCCTTCGCCTCGCTGGAGCGGACGGTCGAACGCTCGGCGGCCGAGCTGGCCCCGAAATACGCCGGCCTCGCCCCGGTGGCCGCCTTTTCCGTGGGCTGCGGCTCGTGGCTCCGCGCCGGCTACGCTCCGTGGCAGATCCGACCGGCGAAGGCTGCGGAAAAACTCACCATGCCGGTGATGATCATCCACGGGGAAAACGACCGCTTCATCCCGTTCGCCGATGCCCGTGAGATCTTCGACAGGATCCCCGCGGAAACCAAGATCCTGCGGCCGGTCGTCGATGGCACCCACGGCCGCGTGCTCGCCACCGATGCCGGACATCTCTATCCCGAGATGTGCCGTTTCCTGCTCGATGCCGTGAGATAGGTGGTGCTACTTCCGCCCCTTCATCAGGCCGATGCCGCCGGCCACGATCATCACGATGCCGGCGATGGAAAAGAAGGCCACGATCAGCGTCAGGGTCGTGGCAGAGACCTCCTTGCCGAACAGGAGGAGGACCTCCGACCCGCCGTCCATGGCGGGAGCGGCCTTGGCCTTGATGACGAAGGCGCCGATCAACACGGCGATCCCCAGAATGATGCGGCTGATGGCGGACATGATGGAGAATGAAGTATCCCTCCGTCCGTCCGGAGTCAATCAAGGCGTCGGCGGGCCAAGGTCGGCGGACGCGAGACGGTGAGGAGGATTTCGCCGAGCCGGCCCGCCCCGATTGGTCGAGATCGCGGCCGCCTACTTGTTTTATCTCTGCTCCAACCATCCCTTCGTGGATGGGAACAAGCGGGTCGCGCTCGCAACGTGTCTGGTCTTTCTCAACACCAACGGTTTCAAGGTGACCCAGGACTCTTCTGCTTGGGAAGCCTTCGTCCTCGACGTCGCCGCCTCGAAGCTCGACCGCCATGCGACCACCGGGCGGCTCCGGAACCTCCTGCGCGGCTGACCCGATCAGTGCCCGGCCAGCCTTTCCGCCATGCGGGGAAAAAGCAGCCAGTGCAAAGGCAGCACCGAGAACCAGTAGAGCCGTCCGAGCAGCCCCTGCGGCCGGAAGGTGGCGGTCTGTTCCAGCCGCTCCTCGCCGACGCGGAACTCCAGCCACGCCTCGCCGGGGACTTTCATTTCCGCGTAAAGCATCAGCCGCCCCGACTCGCGGTCGGCCACCAGCACACGCCAGAAGTCGATCGAGTCGCCTGGCCGCAGGTCATACGGCGAGCGCCGCCCGCGCCGCAGCCCGATGCCGCCGATCGCGCGATCCATGGCGCCGCGCAGCTTCCACGCCCAGTTCATCGAGGGCCACCCGCGCTCGCCGCCGAGCGCCCAGACCGAGTCGATGACCCACGAGCGCGGCATTTTCAGCTCGGCGCTCTGCGAGTCGCGGAACACGCCATGCTCGGGCATCTTGACGGCATCGATGAAGCGCGCGTCGAGCTTGCCGGACTGGAGCGAATCGAGCCAGCGCGAGGGCACGCGGTTCTGGGCGATCCGGGCCAGCGCCCTCCCGACCGCCTCGCGGTAGCTGAGCAGATCGGCGGGCAAGACCTCGCGGATGGCCACGTCCTGGCACACGGTCGGATGGCGCAGCGAATCGACCAGCGCCCGCGCCAGCGGAAAAGGCGTGGAGGTCACGAGATAGAGCCACCATGACGAGAGCTTCGGGCTGAGCACCGGCACGGGCACGAACCAGCGTCGCAGGCCGCGGACTTCGGCATATCTCGCCAGCAGCTCGCGATAGGTCATCACCTCCGGACCGCCGATGTCGTAGGTTTTCCCGGCCGTCTCCGGCTTTCCCAGCACGCCGGTGAGATAGTCGATCACGTCGCGGATTGCGATCGGCTGGCACTTCGTATGGACCCACTTCGGGCAGACCATGACCGGCAGCTTCTCGGCGAGATCGCGGATGATCTCGAACGAGGCCGAGCCGGAGCCGACGATGATCGACGCCCGCAGCACGGTCACCCCGGCCTTGCCGCGGCGCAGGATTTTCTCCGTTTCGAGCCGTGACGAGAGATGCGGAGAAAGGCCGTCGTCGGAGTCGGTCAGGCCGCTGAGATACACCACGCGCTGGCAGCCGGTGGCGTCGAGCTTGGAAACGAAGTGCTCCGCGATGCGGCGTTCTTTTTCAGCGAAGTCACCGCCGCCGGTCATCGAGTGCAGCAGGTAGAACGCCGCCTCGGTGTCGGGCGGAAAGTCCGGCAGCGAATCGGCTTGGAGCAGGTCGCCCTCGATCACGTCCAGCCGCGCGGCGGCCTTCGAGAACTCGTTTTCTGGGAACCGGCGGCGATCGCGCACCAGCACCGTGACGTGGTGCCCGGCCTCGAGCAGCGCCGGCAGCAGCCGCAGCCCGATGTATCCCGTCGCCCCTGTCAGCAAGATCCGCACGGGCCTAACATGCCACCCTTTCGCCATCCGGCCAGCAGCGATCGGGCTCGACGTGCCGGGCGGGCTGTGGAGCATCGGCGGCATGAGTTTCCCCACGCTGATTCCCGGACTCCGCGGCCCTTCGGAAAAGGTGGCCGGCCTGGTTTACTTCGGCCGCATGGTCGACAAGGTCCGCCTCGCGGCTGAAGGCAAACTGCCCGAGGCCTGGGAGGCATCCCGCGGCACCGCCTATCCGAACGCCTTCGACAACCGCTGCTGCCGTTTCCTCGGCATCGACTACGCCGCGTTCGAAAAGCGCGTGCGGGAGGGTGGCCGCGACGAGGACCTGCTGGAGTGGGCTTTCGAGCACGGCCGCCGACCGGGCGACGAAGAAATCGAGATCTGGAACGCCTTCATGACCAAGCTCGGCTGGCGCGACGTTTATACCGAGCGCGTCGACATCCGGCTGGGCGAGATCGGCCTGCCGGCGGGCACGGTCGCGACCATGTTCGAGTTCATCGATCTCGACGAAGGCCGTCTCCCCTTGCCGACCGCCTGATCCCCTGCATCTTCCGACATCCGGCCGGGCCGTCCTTTCCCGCCCGGACTTCCGCCTTGTCCGCACCCGGCCGGTGCCCTAATCCCCGTCCCACATGGATCCCGCCCAAGCGATGCACCCCTACGAGAAGCTCCCGCTTTTCGGCACAGGTCTGGTTCTCGGATTGTTCCTCATCGGTCTCCACCTCGTGATGCTGCTCAAGGCGCAGCCGGTTCAGGGTTTCCTGAAAAAATTCCCCCGCAACCAGCAGCTCGGGCAGGTCCTGATGGGCGTCGGGCTGATCTGGTTCTGGCTGCTCGTCGCCAAGCCCGGTCGCGGACCGCTGCACTACCTGGCCATGGATCTGGGCGACCAGTTCAACGCCACCAAGCCGCTCCTGCGTATCCTGGTGCCGGTCCTGATCGTCGCCCTCGGCATCGCCATCAAGGAATTCCTCGCCGTCCGCGCCCTCGGCCTGCTCGGCCTGATGGCCGCCGCGCCCCTGCTCGAATCCGCCTTTCTCAAGGACCCGCAGAGCCGGCTTCTCATCCCGCTCTGGACCTACGCGCTGATCATCGCCTCGCTCTACTGGGTGGGCATGCCTTATCTCTTCCGCGATCTCGTCAGCTGGGCGACCGCCAGGCAGGCCCGCTGGAAGGCGCTCAGCGTCGTCGGCCTCGCCTACGGGGCCGCCATCGTCCTCTGCGCGCTGCTATTCTGGCGCGGCTACTGATGAAACGCGGGCTCCCAGCCGCGATCCTCATCCTTCCGCTGGCCGCGGAGACGGCCGATCTCCCGCCCACCCTCGTCCTCGCCGATCGGCGGGACGTCTCCCCCGCCGCCGAGTGGTCGGCGGAAACGATCGCCGAATTCGCCCCGCGGACCCTCGACGAGCTGCTCGCGACCGACCCGTCCTTTTCCACCTACCGCGGCCAGTCCGGCCTGCTTTCCCACCCGACCTCGGCCGGCGTCAGCCTGCGCAACACAGGCGCCACCGCCGCCTCGCGCACGCTCGTTTTGCGCGATGGCATCCCGCAGAACGACCCCTTCGGCGGCTGGGTCGAGTGGGCCCGCTTCGATCCCTGGTCGCTGGAAAGCGCCGCCCTCGTCCCCGCCGCCCGCTCGGCTGCCTGGGGAAACCTGAGCCCGGCTGGCAGCATCCAGCTCACCCGTCGAGACCTCGATGCCAACCGCGCCCTGCTCCGCCTCACCGCCGGGTCTCACGGCACCTACGGCGGCTCGCTCTCGGCCGATCTCGTCAACGACGACGCCACTCTCGGCATCGGCTTCCACGCCTTCGGCCTGCACAGCGATGGCTTCCAGGTCCTGCCCGAGTGGCAGCGCGGGCCCATCGACCAACGGCTGGCGCTCGACCTCTCAGGCGCCGACCTGCGCGCCGTCTGGCGGCCCGACGGCTGGCTCACCGTCGAGCCCGCGTTTTCCTACTACGAGGAACGCCGTAACAACGGCACCCCGCTCGCCTTCAACCGCACCGAGGCCGTCGACGCCTCGCTGCGGATCACCTCCGACGACGCCGGCCTCTCCTGGCAGCTGCTCGGCTACTACCAACGTCGTAGGTTCGGCTCCACCTTCACCTCGGTCGACGCCACCCGCTCCGCGGAAACGATCGCCCTCAACCAATTCGACGTGCCCGGCGAGGGCGTCGGCGGCGCCTTCACGATACGCAAGGAGGTCGGCGACACCTTCGACTTCACCCTCGGCACCGACCTCCGCCTGCTGCGCGGCGAAACGAACGAAGACGTCGGCACCTTCCGCCGCCGTCTGGCCGGCGGATCGCAGTCGCTCGCCGGCCTGTTCGGCACCGCAAGCTGGGAACCTGCTCCCACCACGCGCCTCGATGGCTCCCTGCGGCTCGACCACTGGTCGCTCGGCGATGCCAAGCGGATCGAGCGCTCGCTTTCCTCCGGCGCCCTGCTCCTCTCCGACTACCCGACGAACCGCGATGCCTGGGAGCCCTCCGCCGCGTTGTCCATCGCGCACGACCTCACCGACAGCCTGCGGGCCGACCTTTCCCTCTCGACCAGCTTCAGGCTGCCCACGCTCAACGAACTCCACCGCCCCTACCGCGTCCGCAACGACCTCACCGAGGCCAACCCGGCGCTCGACCCCGAGCGATTTTACAGCATCGAGGGCGGGATCGAGTGGACGCCCGTCTCCTGCCTGACCCTCGGCGCGACCGCGTTTCACCACTGGATCCACGACGCCATCGCCAACGTGCCGGTCACCGATCCGGCCGCGATCGCCGCGATCTTCGGCACGCTCCCGCCCGGGGGCACCGGCGCGCAGCGGCAGAATGTCGATGAAGCCCGCGTCTACGGCCTCCAAACCTCCGCCGCCTGGTCGCCGGACGATTGCTGGACGCTCCGCCTCGATGCGCTGTGGTCGGAAACCGAGTTCTCCTCCTCCAAGCGCCAGCCGCTGCTGGAAGGCCGGCCGTTTCCGCTGGCTCCCGAGCTGCGGGCGATCGGCCAGCTCGAGTTCCGCCCCAGCGAGCGGTGGAGCTTTTTCACCGGCCTCGAATACGGTGCCTCACGCTTCGATGACGAACTCGGCCAACGCGAGCTGCCGAGCTACACGACCGTCCGCCTCGGTGCGAGCTGGCGCGCCAGCGACCGCCTCACGCTCCACGGGCGGATCGAGAACCTCTTCGACGAAGACATCCCCACCGCCCTCGCCGGCAACGGCCTCCGCTCCTACGGCCAGCCCCGCGCCTTCTGGCTGACCGCCGAGTGGGCGTTCTGATCGAGGTTGCAGAAAGAAACCCGTCCGCTAGGTGTATCGGACATCCGATGAAACGCCTGCTCCCCATTGCCGCCCTCACGCTCGCCGCTTCCGCCGAGGACGCACCGGACTACTCGAAGATGAAGGCGGACCAACTGTTCGAGACGCTGTGCTCGAGCTGCCACGGCAAGGATCTCAACAGCGGTCTCGGCGGTTCGCTCGTCGATGGCCAGTGGAAACACGGCGCCACCGATGCCGAGATCCGGAAGAGCATTTCAGAAGGCAACTTGCAGCTCGGCATGACGCCGTTCAAGACCGTGCTCAACGACGACCAGATCCGCATGCTGGTCATCTACATCCGCGAGAAGGAAAAGGACGCGCTCGCTAAGGGCATCGAGTATCCGAAACCCGAGCCCGGCAAGATCACCCACACCGACCACGAGGACTACAAGATCGAAATGGTCGTCGAGGACGGTCTCGACATCCCGTGGGCCATCGGTTTCCTACCGGATGGCCGCAAGCTCGTCACCGAGCGCCCCGGGCGGCTGCGCGTCATCGGCACCGACGGCAAGCTGGATCCCGAGCCGATCCAAGGCACGCCCGCGGTGATCCACCACGGCCAGGGCGGCTTGATGGAGGTCGCCATCCATCCCGACTACGAGCACAACGGCTGGATCTACCTCGGTTTCGCCGACGGCTGGCGCACCGAGGACGACAAACCGCGCACGATCACCAAATACGTCCGCGGCCGCATCAAGGACCACCAATGGGTCGACGAGGAAGAGATCTGGAAGGCCGACAAGGAGTTCTACACCGACCAGGGCGTCCACTTCGGCACCCGCCTGGTGTTCGACCAGGGCTACATCTACTTCGTCATCGGCGAGCGCTACGGCTGGAAGCAGGCGCAGGACGTGAAGCGGCCGAACGGCAAAATCTACCGGCTGTTCGAGGATGGCCGCGTGCCTGACGACAATCCTTTTGTCGATACCGAGGGCGCCATCCCGGGCATCTGGACCTACGGCCACCGCAACCCGCAGGGCCTCGCCCTCGACCCGCGCGATGGATCGCTGTGGGAAACCGAGCACGGTCCCCGCGGCGGCGACGAGCTGAACGTGATCGAGCGCGGCAAGAACTACGGCTGGCCGATCATCACTTACGGCATGAACTACGACGGCACCCCGATCACCGGCGAGACCGAGAAGGAGGGAATGGAGCAGCCCGTCATCTACTGGCAACCTAGTATTGCCGCCTGCGGTCTGGATTTCTACACCGGCGACCAGTTTCCGGAGTGGAAAAACGACCTCTTCGCTGGCGCGCTCGCCCAGCAGGAGGTCCGCCGCCTGCGGATCGTCGACCACCAGGTCACCGAGCAGGAGATCGTCCTGAAAAACATCGGCCGCGTCCGCGACGTCGCCAGCGGTCCGGACGGCTACCTCTACATCATCCTCAACGACCCCCACCGCGTCATCCGGCTGGTCCCGGCCAAGTGATCAGTCGGTGCTGATGCCCTCCTTTTCGGCGAAAGCCTTGGCGGCTTCCTCATCCTCGCCTCTCCACTGCTGGTAGAGCTCCCGCGCCGATTCCTGGCGGAGGTCGCCCTCAGCCAGGGTGTCCACCCATTTGGCGGCGGCAGCCGGGTCATACGGGGCCACCGCCTGCACATAGCCGGCCACGGCCTGGGGCTTGGTCGGTCCGTCGTCAGCCTCGGCCAACCACTCGCCGGCGGCGCGGTAGTCGTTGCGGGTCCATTGCTGCATCAGATCCTTCACCTTACCCTCTCCCTCCTTGCCGCATGCCGTGTCAATCCACTCGATCCATCGGCCGGTTTCCTTTCCGGTCTGCCAGTATTGGAGGCCTTGGGAAACCGAGTCCCTCTCCTGATCATTCAAGTTTGCCCCCTCCATCCATGTTCTTGCAGCCTCGAATCCGGCCTGGCTCAGGTCGGCCCCGAGCGATGCCAGGGCGTTTCTTTGAAGCTCTTTATCTCCGTTTTCGCGCAAGACCGCGAGAAGACGCGACCGCTGTTCCGGAGTCTTGGCCGCCTCAGCCAATGAGTGCCCGATTTCCCCGCCCATCTTTAATTTCCGTGCGATCTCAATCGCCAACTTCGGATCCTGAATGGCGGCTCCGGTCACCACCGCCCGACGGGTATCGTTGTTGATCAGGTCGCCATGCTTGTCGGCATTATCCTCGATCCACTTCAGCGCCGCCTGCGGATCTTCGGTGGCCCAGGAGGACAGGGCCATCGACAGGGCGTGTTTTTCCATTTGTCCGAGTTCCACCAGGTCGCCCGACTCGGTGAGCAGCTCCAGGGCGGTGCGCGGCTGCTGCTGGGAAAGCATCATCACGGACATCATCACCAGCTGCTGACGTTGTTGATCGGTCAAATCCGGTGACTCCCGTACTTCCTCGATCAGGATCTTGAAGTCGGAGCCGCTCAGGTCGAGCAGCCGCTGGAAGACCGAGAGCATGCGCTTCTTCATGCCCTCGTCCGGCTCTCCGCCTTTCTGCGCCTCTTCCATATCCCGGGCGAAGGCGATCAACTCCCGGCTGAACTGCCGTACTTCCTCGCGGTGGTCGTCGCGCTCGGCGATCTTGGCGGCCCGCTCCGCGGCTCCAGCGTCGCCGTCTATCGAGATTCCAGCGGCAGCGGCCTCGGCCTCGACGCGGGTCAGGATTTCGCGGGCCTTTCGATACTCCACTTGCTTGCGCCAGCCGGCCGTGAGGCCGACGCCGAGGATGATCACGGTGATGATGAGGGACCCCTTCATGTCGATTCAGTGTTGTTCGGTTTCCGCCGGCCCGATGCGCTTCAGCAGTCGCTCGCGCTCCCCGGCGTCCTGGATTTTTTCCGCCAGCCGTTGGGCGAGATCGCGCTGCTGATGGAGCCGCCCGTTATCAAGGAAGCCGATCAGCACCTCATCGCCGCCTCCTTCCTCGCTCAGCTTCTCAACCATGTCGGCGCGGCGCTCGATGTCATTGGTCCAGAGGCTTCCCAGCGCCTCGCCGGTGATCCGGTCGGCCTTCTCGGGGGCTTCCTTCGACAGCCAAGCCAGCATTTCATCGACGTCCCGCCGCTTCACCTCTTGCCCGGGTGGGGCCAGCGTCCGGAGCTTCTGGATGGCGGCATGCTTGGCCACATCCTGCCGCTCGCCGGCGGTGGCGTCGATTTTATCGAGAAACGCGCTGACCGATTCATAGCCGCCCTGATGCAGTTTCATGGTGGTGCCCTGCGCCAGCAGCTCGCCCCGTTCGCCTTCAGGAATGTTGTCCCTCACCAGCGCGGCGAAGTCCTTCTCGGTCCCGTCCGCCAGCGTGGAAAAGCCGCCCTGCCGGAAAATGTCAGCCCGCTGGTCCTCCGGGAGCGTCTTCAGGCGTTCGCTGGCCGCCGCCGGATCGGACTTCAGCAGTTTCCCGATGAGCGCGCTTTCGAAGCGCAAGCGGGCATCGCTGCGACCATCGAGCGACTTGCTGTCGAAATCCCCCGCCGCGATCCGGGCATCGAACCAAGTCTGCGCCGCCGTTGGATCCTTCTCCATCCAGCGGCCGAAGGCCTGCGCGAGGCTCCAGGTGACACCCATGTTGCGCGAGTCGTTCACCCGGTCGAGATAACGCTCGAGGACCAGCTGCGGTTCTTTTTCGGCCAGATTGGAAACCAACATCTGCTCGAGGCCCTGACGGATCTCCGGGGACAAATCGAGGGCCGCGATTTCGTCCAAAGCCGCGACCAGTTCATCGCGGTCCATCTCCAGCAGCCGCGCCTGCATTTTCATCAGCACCCGGAGGTCCGGCATCCCACCCCGCTGGCCGGCCGACAGGGCCTCGCCGATTTCCTTCCAGTCGATCGGCTTTTTCGCCTCCGCCGCCGGGGTGGTTCCGGCCTGAGCGTCCGCCCCGTGCGGGCTGGCTCCGGCCTGGGCCTTTTTCTCGATGCGCTCCTGCAGGAGCTTGGTTTCCGTCTGCACTCGTTTGAGCCGCGCCTGGGTGGATCCAAGCCAGAGTCCGACGACGAGGACGGCGAGGAGGGGCGGAAGCAAGTGACGGGTTTTCATGACTTGGGTCGCATCACAACAAAACCAACGCCGCCCGTCCGTTACATTCTTTCGGGGGAGTTGCACCACGACGCTTTTGGGATCGAAGAATCGCCCTTGCCATGGAACATTTCGTCATGAGCCGATGGGTCCTGTTGCTTCTCTCCCTCGCCCCCCCGCCGGCCTGGAGTGCCCCGATGGTGATCGCCGATCCGGTGAACGCCGCCTTGGTCACGCCCCACCGGATCGAGACCATCGCCACCAATCTCCGCGTCCCGTGGGAGCTTCGTTTCCTGCCGGACGGGCGCCAGATTTTCACGGAAAGGATCGGCCGCGTCCGCCTCATCGACGAGGGCCGGCTGGTGGAAAAGCCCGCCCTCACCCTCGATGTTGCCGCTCGCGTGAAGATGGGCCTGCTGGGCCTGGCCCTTTCGCCGGATTTTGAAAACGACGACTACGTGTTTCTGGCGTGGAATCGCGAGGTCGATCGCGGCCGTTACGAGCTCCGGGTGGAACGCTATCGGCTGGACGGCTCCGAACTGGTCGAGCCGAAGACGATCATCGAGGGCATCCCCGCCTGGGAAAACCACACCGGCTGCCGCCTGGAATTCGGACCGGACGGCAAGTTGTGGATCACCACCGGCGATGCGAACGACCCGCCGCCCAGCCAGCAGCTGAATCGACTGAACGGCAAGATCCTGCGGCTCAACCCGGACGGCACCATTCCCGAGGACAACCCCTTCGTCGGCCAGGCGGACGTCCGCACCGAGATCTGGTCCTACGGCCACCGCAATCCCCAGGGCCTCGCCTTCCAGCCCGGCACCGGCCGGCTTTTCGAGTCCGAGCATGGGCCGAACCACGGCGACGAGATCAACCGCATCGAGAAAGGCGCCAACTACGGCTGGCCGGTCATTTCGCACTCGCGGGAGGCCGAGGGCATGCGGGCGCCCTTGATCGAGCTCTCACCGGCCGTCGGCCCCGGCCGGCTCCTGTTTTATCAAGGTTCGGCCTTCCCTGAACTCCGCGGCACCTTGCTCCTCGCCTGCCTCCGGGGATCCGCCGTCGAGCGGATCATCCTGGATGGTGATGGCCGACCGACCGCAGTCGACCGGCTGTGGCATAACAAGTGGGGTCGCATCCGCTTCATCAACGAAGCTCCCGACGGCTCGCTATGGCTCTCCACTTCCATGTTCGACCCGCCCGAAGCGCACGGCGCCGGGCCGAACGACCTCATTATCCGCATCACCGCCGATCCCGCGGGCACGGTGGAGTCTCCTGCCCGGGAAATCACGGCACCGGCGGTGTCGCTGACCTCCAAGACCCGGGATCCAGACGTCCTCATTTCCGTCGCTTGCGCGTCCTGCCACGGCCCCACGCTGGAGGGAGGACTGCAACGGAATCTCCTCGCCGGGGAATGGCAGCACGCCGGTTCCGACGAAGATCTGGAGCGGGTCATCGCGGAGGGCCTGCCCGCGCTTGGGATGCCGCCATCGAAGGAGGTCCTCAATGAAAGCCAGATCCGGATCCTCGCCGACTTCCTCCGCGAAAAACGGCGCTGACGGCCCGCTTTTCGGTCCCAAAAGCCACGCTTTCAGAAGAGCTTGGGACAAAAATTAGAATAATTCTTGATCGCAGGAAAGGTCGTTTTAGCTTTCGGCCGTCCTATGGTCGCACCCATTCAAAACAGCAAGCCCGATCCGAGCGGCGAGATGCCGGCGGAGATCTCGGGCCTGCGCATGACCAAACAGCGCTGGGAGGTCTACCGCCTGCTGGTGGGCCAGCGCGACCACCCGACCGCCAACGAGGTGTTCATCCGGATCAAGGACCGGCTGCCGAACATCTCGCTGGCCACCGTTTACAACTGTCTGGAGGCTCTCACCCAGCACGGCATCGTCCGCCAGGTGAACTTCGACCGCGAGCCCTCGCGCTTCTGCCCGAACCTCGAGGAGCACGGCCATTTCCACGACAAGAAATCCGGCACCATCCACGACATCGTTTTCAAACCCGGCGTCAACCTCGCCGATGTCCTCGACCTTCCGGCCGGCACCGTCATCACCGACATCGAAATCACCCTCCGCGGCGAACTCCCCACTTCCTGAAATCGACAATCTTCAATCTCCAATCGGCAATTCCATGTCCCTCGTCATCACCGACCTCCACGCTCAACTCGAAGACGGCACCGAAATCCTCAAGGGTGTGTCCCTGGAAATCCCCGCCGGCGAAGTTCACGCCATCATGGGCCCGAACGGCTCCGGCAAGTCGACCCTTTCCAAGGTGATCGCCGGCCACGAAGGCTACGAGGTGACCGCCGGCTCCGTCACCCTCGACGGCGAGGACATCCTCGAGATGGGCATCGACGAACGCTCCCGCGCCGGCATTTTCCTCGCCTTCCAATATCCGGCGGAAGTCCCCGGCGTCTCCAACGCCAACTTCATCCGCGCCGCCCTCCAGGCCCGCCTGCCGAAGGGCGAGGAAATCGACGCCGTCGGCTACTACAAGTCCCTCTACGACAAGATGGACCTCCTCGAAATGGACCGGAAATTCACCGGACGCGCCGTCAACGAAGGCTTCTCCGGCGGCGAGAAGAAGCGCAACGAGATCCTCCAGATGCTGATGCTTGAGCCGAAGTATTGCATCATGGACGAGACCGACTCCGGCCTCGACATCGACGCGCTGAAGATCGTCGCCAAGGGCGTCAACGCCATGCGCTCGCCCGACCGCGGCATGCTCCTCATCACCCACTACCAGCGGCTGCTCGACTACATCAAACCGGACGTCGTGCACGTCATGTCCGCCGGCCGCATCGTCAAAACCGGCGGCCCGGACCTCGCCCTCGAACTCGAGGAAAAGGGCTACGACTTCCTCAAGGAACTCGCCCCCGCCTGAACCCGTGGCGGCGGATTGCATCCGCCATGCCCAACACTCCACCCGCCATGAGCTACGATTCTTCCACCACCATCGATCAGGAAACCCGCAGCGCGATCGACATCGACCGCTCGAAGGGCGACTTCTTTTTCCCCGAGAAGCACAAGTACGATGCCGGCCGTGGTTTGACCGAAAAGACGATCGACTACATCTCCGACGTCAAGCAGGACCCCGACTGGGTCCGCGAGTTCCGCCACAAGGCGCTCAAGACCTTCCTCGAAAAGCCGATGCCCACCAACTGGGCCACCGAGGACCTCAACAACATCAACTTCGACACCATCCGCTACTACCTCTCGGATGGCGAGAAGCCGAAGCGCTCGTGGGACGAAGTCCCCGAGGAGGTCCTCAAGACCTTCGACCGCCTTGGCATCCCCGAACAGGAGCGAGCCTTCCTCGCTGGCGTCGAGGCCCAGTACGATTCCGAGGCCGCCTACTCCAACATGAAGGAGGAGCTGACCAAGCAAGGCGTCATCTTCGTCAACTCGACCGAAGGTCTGAAGGAATACGAGCACATCTTCCGCCCTTGGTTCGGCAAGGTCATCCCGACCGGCGACAACAAGTTCTCCGCGCTCAACAGCGCCGTCTTTTCCGGCGGATCCTTCATTTACATCCCGAAAGGGGTGAAGCTGAAGCAGCCGCTCCAGGCCTACTTCCGCATCAACTCGGAAAGCTTCGGCCAGTTCGAGCGCACCCTCATCATCGCCGACGAAGGCGCCGAGGTGATGTATATGGAAGGCTGCACCGCGCCGAAATTCGAGACCTCCACCCTGCACTCGGCGGTCGTCGAGCTGGTCGCGCTCAAGGGCGCGAAGATCCAGTACGTCACCGTCCAGAACTGGAGCAGCAACGTCTACAACCTCGTCACCAAGCGCGGCCTCGCGATGGAGGACGCCGAGGTCCGCTGGATCGATTGCAACATCGGCTCCCGCCTGACGATGAAATATCCCGGCGTCATCATGAAGGGCGAACGCGCCCGCGGTGAGGTGATCTCGATCGCCCTCGCCAACTCCGGGCAGCACCAGGACACCGGCGCGAAGATGATCCACGCCGCGAACAACACCACCTCGAACGTCGTCTCGAAGTCGATCTCCGTCGGCGAAGGCCGCTCGACCTACCGCGGCCAGGTCCACATCCCGAAGCACCTCAAGGGCTGCAAGAACAACACCGAGTGCGACGCGCTGCTCATCAACACCCGCAGCCGTACCGACACCTACCCGGCGATCACCGTGAAGGGCAACCAGCACGCCACCCAGCACGAGGCCAGCGTCTCGCAGGTGTCCGAGGAAATGCTCTTCTACATGCAGCAGCGCGGCATCGACGAAGGCCACGCCATGTCGCTCGCCGTCAACGGTTTCATCAACGACCTCGTCCGCGAGTTCCCGATGGAATACTCCGTCGAACTCAAGCGCCTCATCGACCTCGAAATGGAGGGCTCGGTGGGATAAGATCCGGCCCCGCGATGAACCGTTCCAGCCGTACCCCCGTCCATGTTGCCTTTGTCACCCACGAGGAAGACGAACTCGCGACGGCTCGGCATTGGAAGTCGAAGACGCCTACCGAACGCCTTGCCGCCCTCGCACTGCTTCGCTCCCAGAGACATCACGACACCGATGGAACCGGACCAAGAATTCAAAGAGTTTGCCGCGTCGTTGATGTCCCATGGAGTTAAATTCATGGTGATCGGTGGCTATGCCGTTACCGCTCATGGTCATCCTCGCTATACGGGGGATATCGACTTCTTCATCGAGAAGTCCCCGGAAAATGCCAAACGCATGGTTGCCGCGGTCCACGACTATTTCGGCCCGCTGAGCAATGTCACCGAAGAGAGCTATCTCGACGACAAACGCATGAGCCAGTTCGGTGTCCCGCCTTATCGCATCGACGTTCTCGTCAGCATTCCGGGCGTCGATTTCAATGATGCCTATCCCCGTCGGGAGATGCTGCTTCTCGCCGACACCCCGGTTCCCTTCATTTCCCTTGAAGATCTCCTGAAAAACAAGCGGGCCACTGGACGCCACAAGGACTTGGGGGATGCCGAAGCCCTTGAGAAACTCAAAGACGCCTGACTGCCCTCACCATTTTTTCCCATGTCCGCCACCCTCGAATCCACCGCCATCCTCGACTCCGCGCCGGAAACCGCACCGGACCTGCCCGCTTGGTTCGCCGAGCGCCAGCGCGCCGCCTGGCAGCGCTTCCTCGAAACGCCCGCACCGACCCGCAAGGACGAGAACTGGCGCTTCGCCAACCTCAAGCAGCTCGACTTTTCCAGCTACCTCGCCGACGTACCGGTGCCGGAGGATACCGGGGCCATCATCGAAGGCTCCAAGGGCGTCGAGGCTCCGGTCGCCAAGTTCATCTTCGTCAACGAGACGCTGATCGAGATCGACTCGAAGCTCCCCCCGGACGTCATCTGCCTGCCGCTCGCTGAGGCACTGCTGCTGCATAGTGATCTCGTGGAGAAAAACTTCATGCGCGAGGACACCCGTCTCGGCTCCGCCAAATGGGCGGCCCTGCACGAGGCGCGTGTCTCGAACGGGCTCTTCGTGCACGTTCCCGAGGGCGTCGAGGTCGAGGGCACCATCGAGGTCTTCCACTGGATCGCCGGCGACAAGGCGGCGATCTTCCCGCACACGCTCATCGTCACCGGGGCGAACTCAAAGGTCCGCGTGGTCGATTACTTCCAGTCCGCCGGCGACACCGACGCCGGCCTCTGCATCGCCTTCAACGACCTCTGCGCCGGTCCCGGCTCGAAGCTCAACTACCTCGCGATCCAAGCTTTCAACGAGGAAACGAAAGTCGTCCAGATCAACGAGACCGGCGTCGAGAAGGACGCCGCCGCCACCGCCTTCGTCCTCAACACCGGCGCCTCCTGGGCCCGCAACGAGGCGATGTGCCGGCTCACCGGCGAGGGCTCGCACTCCGACATGCTCAGCGTCAGCGTCCCCGCCCGCGGGCAGGAGTACGACCAGCGCACCTTCCAGCACCACGTTTCCCCCGGCGCTTACAGCGACCTCCTCTACAAGAACTCGCTCTACGACAAGTCCCGTACCATTTTCTCCGGGCTCATCTTCGTCGACGAGGGCGCGCACCGCACCGACGCCTACCAGACCTGCCGCAACCTGTTCATGAGCGACGAGGCCGAGGCCAACTCGATGCCCGGCCTGGAAATCAACGCCGACGACGTGAAGTGCTCCCACGGCAGCACCAGTGCCCAGATCAGCGACGAGGAAATCTTCTACCTCCAAGCCCGCGGCATCGATGCCCACCGCGCCCGCCAGCTCATCGCCCGCGGTTTTTCGGTGGAGGTCATCGAGCGCCTCGGCGACGAGAAGGTCGAGGAAATGGTGCTGCGTTTCCTGGACGACAAGTTCGCCCACATCGCCAGCGGCGGAGCCTGACCGCCTGAGCGGCAAACGATGGCACAACCGGTTGAAATGACCGGACGGGTTTGAATCGTAGAAGGGAGTTCGTGAAATTCCTCGCCCGATTCGGCATCCTCCTTGCGCTTCTCGTCAACGCCCCGGCCGCGGAGCGCGAGCGCCCCTTGTTCCGGGACTACATGGGCATCAACGGGCACTTCACCTTCAAGCCGGAGCTTTATCTCCCGACCGCACGCTTGGTGCGGAACTACCACAATCTCAACTGGGACGCCCAGGCTCCCGGCGACGAGCTCACCTTTCCCACCGCGAAGAACGGCGTGCGGTGGGTGTCGCAGGTCTATCGCCCATGGCATGAGGCGGGCTACGAAATCGACGTCTGCATCCAGTTCGCCGGCTTCGGGGGTGACGATGGCAACCAGGCCCTCGCGGAGGCCTCCCCGGCCTGGCTGGAGAGCTATGGCAGCGCTGTGGCTGGAACGCTGGGCAGCTGCGGGGAAAAGCTGGTGAGCTCGATGGAAATCGGCAACGAGCCGGGCACCGATATCGACCCCGATGTCTATGCGAAGGTTTTCACCCACATGGCGAAAGGTATCCGGAGGAGTGACCCGGAGATGAAGATTCTGACCGCCACCGCCCATGCGCGCGATGCGGACAAATACAGCCTCGATCTCCGGAAAAGCTTCGCCTCGCCGGAGCTGCGGCAACTGTATGATGTCATCAACGTCCACACCTATGCGATGCTGCCGAAGAAGGAGGGTCGCAGTCCGTGGGCGCGGTCTTTTCCCGAGGATCCGGAAATCGATTATCTGAAGGTCGTCGATGAAGCCATCGACTGGCGGGACCACCACGCGCCCGGCAAGGAGGTCTGGGTTACCGAATTCGGCTACGATGCCCCCACCCCGGAGGCCTTGGAGCGCCGCACCGGATGGTTTGAGAAGCTCGACTGGCGCGGTGTGAGCGAAGAGGAGCAGGCCCGCTATCTGGTTCGATCCTATCTCGTGTTCGCCATGCGCGATGTCGCCCGCGCCTATCTCTATTTCTACAACGACGATGACGGTGCCTCGGTCCACGGTGCCTCGGGACTGACACGGAAGTTCGTGCCCAAGCCGGCCTACTTCGCGGTGCGCCATCTTCATCGGACGCTCGGCGACTACCGCCTCACCCGCGTCGTGAGGCAGGAAACCGACGGGCTCCACCTGCTCGAATTCTCGGCCGGCGACAACCCCCGCCGGAAGATCTGGGTCGCTTGGCTGGCGACCGGTGGGGACGAGACCCGGAACGTGCAGCTCGAAGGGCTGCCCGGCCGCATTTCCAAGATCGAAATCATGCCCTGCGCCGAGGGCGAGCCGCCCACGCCCTCCCTGAGCCGCGAGGACCGGGAATCGGGACGGATCGCGGTCTCGGGAACTCCGGCTTACTTGCACTTCGATCTCTGAATCGTCGCTGATGCCGATCGGCTGAAAGCGGCCTGAGCCCGGCGGCGTAGCTTGGGCCCGCGGGCAGCGCCGCGGTTTCGCCCCACCCATGCCAAGCCTATCCATCATCCTCCGAGCTGTTTTCGTCGTCAGCCTACCGGCGCTGGCACCGCCCGCCGTAGCGGACCTCGCTTGGCCCGAGGGCCGTCCCCTGCCGGCCTTTCCCGCTCCCGCGGAAAAGCTCGATGCGCTGGTGGTGCAGGACCTCCTGCCCGACGAGCAGATCACTTTTTCCGCCCTCCAGGGTCAGGTGAACCGGACAAAGCCGCGCCTCATCCTGCTGGACGAGCGCGCTGGCGAGGGCCGCGACACCTGGCTGAACACGCCCGGCAGCGGCGTCGATCAGTTCACCCTTCATCCGTCGGATTCGCGCTACGACATCATCGCGAAGTATGGCAAGGAGCTCTCCGGCGTGGTGATCTACGATCCATCCCGTAGCGAGCACTACCGCAACCTCGCCTGCACGGTGGCGGGGCTGGAGAAGGCGCTGCCGGTCACCCGCGAGGTGCTGGCGAAGATCCTCCCGCGCGGCTGGGACCCGAAGGTGGTGTCCGACCTGACCGAGCTGCCCTTCAAGTCGGCCACCGACATCTACGAGCACCTGCGGAAGGAATACTGGCCGCGCTGCACCAAACGCCTGATCGTCAGCGCCCGGCCCTTCACCCGCGGCGGCGACCTCCACCACACCCGCGACATGGCGGCGGCCTGCGGGGCGGCGGTGGTGTGGCTCGACCCGCGGGACAAGGCGGAGCGCAAGCTGCTGGCCTCCTTCTTCAAGGACATGCCGGCGGGCGACGCGGTCGCGCTCGGCTGGTATGCCACCGAACGTTCCGGGATCACCACGGCCTCGGAGTTCGGAATTGGGACCATCCCCTCGGACTTTTACAACGGCTCCACCGTCTTCGCCGGCGGCCCGCGGGAGATCCAGGTGCCGGCGGTGCCGAAAATGCCACCGCTGGAGGACAAGATCTACGTCGCCATGTTCATCAGCGATGGCGACAACATCCAGTACGTCCAGCACGCCATGCGCGACATCTGGGAACGCAGCGAGTCGGTTCGCGGACGGGTGGCGCTGAACTGGACGATCTCGCCGGGCCTGGTCGACATCGGACCCGGGCTGCTGAATTACTACTATGACTCTGCGACTTCGAACGACTGCTTCGTTTCCGGCCCGTCCGGCATGGGCTACCTGATTCCCTACAACACCCTGGAGGAAGAGGGCGCGCCGGTGGGACCGACCATGACCGCGGCCGATCGCATCAACGGCTACACCCGCCTCACCGGCCGCTACACCGACCGCGCCGGGCTGCGCGTGGTGACCATCTGGGACCACGCCACGCCCGAGCAACGGGCGGGATACGAGCGGAACTGCCCGCAGCTCTACGGCCTGACCGTGCAGAACTTCAAGGACGTGCCCTCCGTTTCCGCGAGCGTCGAGAACGACCGGCTGCGCTTCGAGAAGCTGCGCATCCCCTACGCCGGCTCCTACGACCACATCCACGGCGATCTCGAGCGTGCGATCCGCCGCTGGAACGGCAAGGAGCCGCTATTCCTCGCCTACCAGATGGACGTGTGGCACGAGATGAAGCCCGGCCGGATCGTCGAGCTGCACGACAACCTCCAGCGCGAGTTTCCCGACCAGATCGAGTTCGTGCGGGCCGACCACTATTTCAACCTCCGCAACCAGGCGGAGAGCCTGCCCTACAACCTCTGCCTGGATCCCGAGACCAAGGTGCGGGCGTCTTCGGGCGACGCCGCACGGGCCATCGACGGCACGCCGGCCACCCACTGGAAATGCACCGATGGCGGCGAGGCCTGGCTCGGATTCGACTTCGGCAGCCCGCGCACGCTGCGGCGCTACGTGGTGCGACATTCTGAAAGCGACGGCCTGCGGGGCGTGGCCCTCCAGACCAGCGACGACGGAACCCGCTGGAAAACCGTGGACGTGCAGCGGAAACCGACGCCGCCGGTGACGCAGGCGAGCTTCAACCCGCAGCGCGCCCGCTACGCACGGCTCGTCCTCAAGACCGCCGACGGCATGCCGGGAAGCCTGGCGGACGCCGAGATTTACGGCTCCCGCTGAACCGCGCCGGTGTGGCGACACCGGAGTTCTCTTCCGGTAGGCGGATCATCGTCCCCCACGCGGCCGGCGAGAGCCCCAACCTCCCGCCTTCCTTGCGGGAATCGCTCCCCCGCGATCACGTATGAGCCCCCTCCGCATTCGTGGAAGTGCGCATGATGAAAAAATGCGGATACGGTTAGGGCATGTCCCCGCGCAACCTTTTGCCGACCCTGATGACCGCTCTTCTGTGGGCCGCCCCGGCCCGCGCCGATGAGCCGCAAGCTCCGATCCACGCGAACGCCGCCTTCCAGCGCCTTGACGAAGCCCTGGCGAAACACCCGAAGATGAAGGTGCCCAACCGGACCGAAGAATTGGCCCGCCTGATCCTCTGCCAGGCCAATATTTCCGGAAATGAAGCCGCGATCCGTGAGGCCTTCTCCGCCCTCGCCCGCGCCAAGATCGACCGCATCCGTGCCGCCAAGGCGGTCCCCGAGCTGACCCGCCTGCTGGTCGATTGGCAACGCACCCGAATGGGCTTGCCGCCCCTGGCCACGGACGAACCCGTCCAGGAATTCGCCGCCTACTAGATTTCCCGTCGTCGACCTTCCTCCCCCGACACAAAAAGGCCGGACGCGCCCAAGGCGTATCCGGCGATTTGGTGGAAGTCGCGGATGATCAGCCTTCCTGACCGCCGAGGTAGTCCGAAACCCCCTTGTGGTCGGCCTTCATCGCGCGGTCGCCCTTTTGCCAATCCATCGGGCAGACTTCGCCGAACTCTTCGAAATGCTGCAGCGCATCCACCACGCGCAGGCATTCGCGGATCGAGCGGCCGAGCGGCATGTCGTTGACGACCTGGTGGCGGACGATTCCCTGCTTATCGATCAGGAACAGCCCGCGGTAGGCGACCAGTTCGCCCTCGACGGTGTAGTTGCCGTCCTCGTCGATGGTCGGCTCGCCGGCGAGAACGTCGTAGTCCTCGGAGATCGTCTTGTTGATGTCGGCCACGAGCGGGTAGCTCACACCCTCGATGCCGCCCTTTTCCCGCGGGGTGTTCAGCCACGCCCAGTGCGAGAATTCCGAGTCGGTCGAGCAGCCGACCACCGCCACGTCGCGCTTCTCGAACTCGGCGAGTTCCTCTTGGAAACGATGAAGTTCGGTCGGGCAGACGAAGGTGAAATCCTTCGGGTAGAAGAAGAACACGACGTATTTCTTGCCGAGGAACTGCTCGAGCGAGAAGTCCTCGATGATCGCTTCGCGCTGGACGGCCTTGGCGCGGAAGACGGGAGCTTTCTTTCCTACAAGTACGGGCATGATGAGAGCGGCGGGTTGAAGCCGCCGCCGCGGTAGGCCAGCGGGTCCGCCTGGTCAAGATCCTCGGCTCCGACGGCCGAATGTTTTTCGAAAAGATCGTCAGCTTCCGTCAGGAGCGACACTTCCCCATGGACTCCAAATTCTCCATGGACTCAATACCGACCCTCAGGATTTGGAGCCGATCCAACCACATCATCAATCCCATATGAAACACTACCTTGCCCTCCCTGGAATTCTTGCCTGCTTGGCACCGGCGGCTCAGGCCGTCGTCGTCAGCGCCAACATCGTCGGCGGTGCCGGCGCCAATGGCACCCTCGGATCCGTCGAAGTCGCAGGTGTCGTGGCGGTGGCGAACTGGAACAACATTCCGAACACCGGCAACGACATCACGGTCAACGACCTCAACGACTCCACCGGAGCCCCGACCACCATCGACATTTCCTGGACCTCCATCGGAGCATGGTCGATCAACACCGGCGCTGGCGGCGACTTCGCCCTCTACAACGGTTATCTCGACAACTTCGACCAGACCCGAACCGTCACCTTCAGCGGGCTCGATGCGGGAACCACCTACGAGATCTACGTGTATGCCGACGGCGACAACGGCACCAACACCCGGCGCGGTCACTACACGATGGGCGGCACGACGACCACCATCATCGACGGCCCTGGAAACTTCGCCGGGACCTTCGTCGAGGTGCCCGCCGGAGGTGACGCCGAGGGGAACTACACCGTGTTCACCGTCTCGGGTTCCACCAGCTACGATCTGACGTTCAACGGGGACAACACCGACGACCTTCCGCGCGCCGCGATCAACGGCTTCCAGATCGTTTCGGTTCCGGAGCCCGGCGTCGCGATGCTCGGCCTGCTCGGGCTGATCCCGCTTCGGCGCAGGCGGAGCCACTGATCCTTCTTCTTGTCTTGCCTCCCACCTCCGGCCTCCTTTCTGCGGGGCCGGAGGTTTTTTTGTCAGCGGGAAAGCCGGAACCGGTAGAAAACCGGACCGTCGACCGGTGGAGCGCTGTCTTCGAAAACGAAGCGCTGGAAGCCATCGGAACCCCCCGGCTCCGGAACCAGCGGCCCGGCAGGCACTTCTTCCCACAGGCTCAGGTCGGACGAGCGGAACAGTCGCACATCGAGCAGGCGATCGTCCCGCAGCTCCACCCTCAGGCGGTTGCCCTCCGGCGCCGTCTCGATTTCGGGCGCGCCGGAAAGCGCGTAGTCGATCCCGTCGGGCAGGCCGTTCCCGTTTCCATCTCCCTCGAAGTCCGCCGAGGCGTTGCCGGTTTGCTCCGCCCAGAGCGCGAAGTCATCCCTCGCTGCCGCTTCCCCGGACGGCGGGCCTTCGTCGCCATCGGGCGAAATGCCGGTCACCACGTAAAAGAAGTCGACCCCTGCCACCAGGCCATCGTCGTAGAAATATCCGCCCGAGGTGGACTCGCCCACCTCGACATAGGGACCGCCCGACACGGTCGCGCGCCGGACCCGGTAGCGATCGACGCTCGCGCTCGGGAACCACTCCACCAGCGCCGTCGCCCCCGACCGCTGGGCCTCGACGCCCGTGGGAGCGGACGGTGCGCCAGGAGGCAGGAACTCGACTTCCGCCACATTTCCCCAACCGCCCGCAGGCGACAGGTATCGCACGTAGCGGAACGTCTGCGGAGTCTCGAAAGTCAGCACCTTGAATTGCCCATCGCCCGGCTCGGCGGAGACCGAGGCCAGCGTCACCGGCGAACCGAAACCCGCAGAGTCGGAGCCTTGGAACAAGCCTCCGACCATGCGGATCGCCCAGCCTTCACGGGGATAAAACCGCACCGCCCGGATCGTGCGCGGCTCGCCCAGATCCAGGCCGGCCCACGCGCCGTTCTCCTGCGGGGCATCGAAAAACGTCGCCGTATCGCCATCGAAGACCTTCTCGCGGGTCGCGCCGGAGTCCTGATAAGAGCCCTCGGTGCCGATCACCGTGCCGCTCAGCGCCGGGCCCAACGACGGCCGCGCCGGCAAGGCGATCCGCATTTCCCGCAGCCCGGATGACGTCCCTTGCGGACCCGTCGCCGCGATCTGAAACACCATCTCCGCCTCGTCGTCGAGGCGGCTCGCGGCGACCGGAAAGCTCGTCCCCGCGGTGACGCCGAGCCAGCGCCGGGTCCCGCTCGCCTCGCTCACCTGATAGATCGTGTAGTAGGAAACCGCGCCCGGCGATGCCTCCCAGCGCAGTTCCCCCTCGATCGAGTCGAGGCCGGTCGTCCCGACGTTTTCCAAAACGAACCCGCCTGGCGCGAAGGGGATCGCAACCGGTTCATCGCCGATCGCCAGGCTGCCGAGCCGCAGCGAGTAGCCCGCCACCTCCGCGCCCGATTCGAACCGCAGCGACACCGCCGTGAGGCGCCGGCCGGCGTACGGCGAAAGGTCGAAGACCGGCCGCATCCACGCCCCCGCCGCGGCGTCGGGAAACGGCAGCCAGGCCGGGGGGCCCGACTCGAAATTCAGGCCGATGCTTGCCCGGGACGCGCCGCCTTGGGCGGACTTGAAAGCGATCGTCAGCCGCGTGTCGCTGCCGGGCACCAGATCGGTCGCGAACAGCGCGAGGTCGGTGGTTCCGTGCAGGGTTCCCTCGACGAGAAGCGAGCTGCCGCCGTTCCAGGCATCGGATTCCTCCAGCGAGGGCGTCAGCCCGCCATCGCCGGTCATCGCCCACATCAGGTCCGGCAGCCGGTCGGCGAGCAGCGGCTCCGCCCAGGGCTCCGTGGACAGGACGACGCCCTGTTCGGCGAAAAACGCGCCCCGGCCGGGCGAAAAGGACGTTTCGAAGGGCAGCTCCCGCACCGGCTCGCCCGCCGGCACCGTGAGCCGCGCCACGAATCCCCCGCCGGCCTGCGTTTCCGCGGCCAGGAAGCCCTCGCGGGTGACCACCCGGCGCTCCAGCTCCGTGCTGCCGTCGCGGACGATCTCCGCCTGATAGTCTCGCCCCGCGTCCAGGAAGCCGAGGTCGAAGCTCCAAGTACGGGACATGCCGGAGTTCATCACCGCCACGTACCAGGTGCTGCCTTTCCGCCGGGCCATCGCGCAGGTCTCGCCCACGGTGGTCCCGCCCAGCACCCGCGTTTCGTCCCACAGACAGGGAATGCCCGTGATCACCGGCGCGAACGGGCTCTGCGCGATCCGGTCGGCCCGCTCGGCGAAGGTGATCAGCGGCCCCGCCATCGTCGCCACCGTGGCGATCTCGAAGGCCTGCGTCTGGTCGCCCTGCAGGCGCCCCTGCAAGCCGAGCGGCGTGAAGTCGGCCGGCCCCGCGAGCAGCCGGGTCAACGGCTGGAAGACCGTGCTTCCCGCGCCGGGGAACTGCTCCTTGCCATGAATTCCCTCGATGCTGAGCAGATTGGGAAACGTCCGGAACTGGCCCATCGGCTTCCCGATGCCATGCAGATCCACCACCAACTGATACCTCGCCGCGTCCTTGAGAATCCGCTCGGCCAACCTCACCCGCTCCTTCGACGCCGGGCTCAGCCCGCTGAAATCGAAGAAGTCCGCCTTGAAACCGCTCACCCCGAGCGACCGGATCCTGCCGAAAAACGCGTCGCGCTGGGCTCTCGAGCGGATGTCGCGCGAGCGCACCCACACCAGCACCTTCACGCCCACGGCCTCCGACGCCTCCACCACCTCCTGCAAGTCGTCCCACGGATCGCCGCCATTCCAGTTTCCCCAGCCTTCGTCGATCGTGTTGTATTCGAACCCCAGGCGGCTCGCCCACAGCGATTCGAGCTTCGAGTTCTCCGGCGTGATGCCGCCGGGAAAACGGGACATCCAGTCCCACACCGACCTCCCCGGCCGGGCCCATGCCCCGCCGTCCGGATACAGCGCCGGGTCCGGGGCCGGTGCCAGCACTTCCACCAGATCGCTGTTCACCAGATCGTCGAGCGAGCCCGCCGTCACCACGTTCCACGGGCTGTAGGCATTCGCGCCGGTCGAGGCGCCGAAGGTGTTGTCGCCGTTCCGCACATAGACCGTCTCCAGCAAGCGGCCCGCCGCCTTCCGGAGATAGGGACTGGGAAAGCCCTCGCCCGGGCCCGAGTGCGTGATCGCGAAGTGAACCCCCGAGGCCAACCGCCCCACCACCGGCGGGCCCATCTGCGTGCCGTTGGCGATGGCATCGATATCGGCCCCGCCGTAGCTGTTCTCGTAGATGTCCACATTCCCCTGCGCGAAGATCCGCGAGCCCTGCGGCACGGCATAGCCGGTCTTTTCCGCCGTGATGTTTTTCGCGCCCTCGTATTCCAGCTCGTAGCGGAACGCGATGCCGCCGTCGTACGCCCGCAGGTTCAGGAAATACCTCTCGCCGGTCGGCCCGTGCGTGATTTCCCACCGCCCGGAGCGGAAATGATCGACCGCCATCCCGTGCACCCCGTGGCGCGAGGGAAAGGACGTGTCGCCCTCACCGGTGGTCACGCCCGCCACGGAGACGGAGTCACCGCGGTCGCTGCCATTCATTTCGAATCCCAGTGGGGACGCGTCCATCACCGTCTCGCCATCCAGCGACAGCGACCACACCAGCCTCCCGCCCGAGGTGGCGATCCCGGCCGCGATCCGTCCGTTCGGGCTGGTGATCGTTTGCGAAAAAGAAAGCGGCGAGAGGCTGACGAGGACGAGGAGGGCTGAAAGAAAACGCATGCCTTGGGTTGGGAATTCATTCAGCCAGTGCCCGCAGCCTCCGCGATCTGACCGCCTTCCGGCCCTTTCAGGACAAAAACGCGCCGCATTCTTTCGTCAGGCATCCCTCGCCTCGGACACTTCCTTCCCGATGTCCGACCGTAACCTTGTCCTCCTCCTTTCCCTGCTCGGTCTCCCGGCCATGGCGGAAACGGTGAGCGTGAACTTCGTCGGCAACGCCGGAGCGGGCGGTTCCGTAGCCGCCGGCGACACCGCAGGCGTCGCGCCCGCCGCCCACTGGAACGACGTCACCACGTCCGGCAGCGCGCTGGTCGACGACAGCGGCGCCGCCAGCCCGATCACCGTGACCTTCAGCGTCGGCGGCTGGGCCAACCCGGAAAATGGCGGCGACTCGCCCGACGCGCGCCTGATGAAAGGCTACCTCGACATCGGCGGCCCCGGTGCCACCACCGTCACCTTGAACGGGCTCGATCCCGCCAAAACCTACCGCGTCTATCTCTATTCCGACGGCCAGAACGCCAGCTTCGGCGAGCCCGTTTCGCGCACCGGAACCTTCGTGCTCGGCGGCATCACCACCGGCATCACCGATACCGCCGGCGAGCAATTCGAGGGCGCGTACCAGCGCGTCTACCCCGGCACCACCGGCGAAGGGAACTATACCGACGTGAACCTCACCGGCTCGGCCAGCTACTCGATCTCCATCCGCGGATCGGCCGCCGACGGGCTCGACAACCTCTTCCGCGCCCCCCTCAACGCGCTCCAGATCGTCGCCGTGGCGGAGTGATCCACGGCGATCTTTTCACCGCCCACCTCGGCCATTGATCCCCGGGCGCGGCTTGGTAGCTTCGCCGCCCGTGTCCGCTCCCACCCTCAGCGAAAAACTCCAGACCCACGTCTCGAAGGACTTTTTCCGCCCGCTCACCCGGCCGTCGTCGGCCATCTACGTCGATTGCGCCGAGCGGCTGCTCACCGAGGCGGGCGAGGCCGGGCGGCTGCCTCACGGGGAAACGCTGGCCATCATCCGCGAGGTCCTCGCCTCCCACCCGGAGGTCCAGCTCGATGAGGACGAAGGTGCCGCGCTGCGCGACATCCGCCAGCGGGCCGGGCAGTTTTTCACCCGCCTCTGCGACTCGAAATGGCTCGAGGACCAGCAGCTCGGCCTGCGCGACCGCTGGGCGCTCGTTTCCCCGGGCCTGCGGCCACTGCTGCGGCTGCTGCGCGACCTCGCCGAGGACGAAATCGCCGAGCTGCGCACCTTCGCCGACACCGTCCGCGGCGTCTGCGAGACGCTCGAACGCGACGATGTCCTCGACCCCCGCCTGCGCGAGCCGGACGAGCTGCGCGCGACCGTGACCGACCTGAACTCGCGCCTCGAAAACGCCCTCATCCAGCTCCACGGCGTCGAGAAAATCATCGCCATCTTCGACCGCAAGCAGCGCGCCTCCGAGACGCCCGCCGAGACGCTACGGCTGCTCTACTCCGAGTTCGGCTCCGGCCAGCACATGGTCTGCTACGACGCCTTGCGGCGAAACGGCCTGCTGCCCCGGCTTTCCGCCCTGCGCGGGAAAGTCGCCGACCTGCGCGATCACGAACAGCTCAAGGAACGCCTCGCCCAAGCCATCGCCGAGCACTACGGCTGGCCGCGCGACGAGGCCTGGAACCGCGCCGTGCAGGCGCTGCGCGACCTCGAGCACCGGCTTTCCGCGATCCGGCTGGTGGCCGATGGCATCGATGCCCGCATGGCCGGCTTCAACCAGCTTTCACAACAGCGCTACCGCTACCAGACCGAGCTGCGCGGCCGCCGGCCCGAGATCGTGAAGGCCTACTGCGACGCGCTCAACGAACAGCTCGCTGGCGGCCGCACGTCCCAGCTCAAGGACGCCGGGCCAGACTTTCCCGTGCTCAGCCCCGAGCTGCGTTTCTACTATGGATCTAGTTCCCTGGCCCGCACCCGCCGCGTCAAGGCCCCGGCCGATCTTTCCTTCGGCGGCGGTCGCGTCCGCGAGGACGACGAGCAGGACGCCCTGGCCGCGCTGCGCGAACGCCAGCGGCTCGCCCTCACCCCGCAGCGCGCGGCACGCCTGGTCTCGCGACTGATCCCCGAAGCCGGGGAAACCGCCGCCAGCTCGGATTTCACCGCCTCCACCACCGACGAGATGCTCGATCTGCTCGCCATCGCCGCCTATCACCTGTCGCCCGCGCCGGGCGGAAAAAAGGTCCGCTGGAGCATCGACGGACCCGGCCGCCGCTCCGGGCTCGAGCCCGCGTCGATCCCGCAGGACGACCAGGCCGGCTGGCGCATGGACCACTTCGACATCACCCGCGAATCATGAGCGAAACCTCCTCCGATCCCCTTTGGCCCGGCTTTTGGCCCGACGTCCCCGCCGAGGACCGCGCGCCGCTGCGCTCGATCCTCGCCGAGCTGCTCGGCCACGGCACCCTCATCGGCGATACCGGCGCCGGCCGCGACCTGTTCCGGCTCGCCCGCGACCACTACGCCGCGCATTTGAAGGACTACCTCGCGCCGCTCGCCATGGACCTGATCATCGATGACGACGCGCTCCTCATTCAGGCCCGCCCGCGGCCCGAGGCCTGCCTGCTGCTCGGCCAGTTCAGCAAGGACGAGACGCTCGTCCTGCTCGTCCTCTGGCGCGCGTGGGACGACCAACGCAGCCACCAGGCCGCCGACCGCGTGATCCTCACGATCGACGACCTCTGGAACCAGTTCCGCAACACCTTCGACCGCATCGAGCCGCCGCAGGCAACCCACCTCGAGGCCATCCTCGCCAAGCTCAAGCGCCACCGCCTGATCCGCACTCACCGGCCCGACGCGGCCACCCAGCCCGGCGAGACCTTGGTGGAAATCCTGCCCAGCCTCGCCCGCACCATCCCCTTCGACTCCATCGAGGCCTGGACCGAGCGCAAGGACCTCTACCAACCCGCCGACCCGGAAAACGCCGCGCCGGAAACCCCAGAAGAAGATTCCGAGTGAACTCCCGCGTCCACCTCAGCCGCATCATCGCCTACAATTGGTACGGCTACCGTCGTATCATCGAGCTGTCCGGGCTTTCCCTGATCACCGGCGCGAACGGGTCGGGAAAAAGCGCGCTGCTCGACCTGCTCCAGTTCGTCCTCCTCGGCGAGCAGCACAGCCGCTTCAACAAGGCCGCCGCCGGCGCCGGCAGCGGTCGCACGCTGCGCGGCTACTGCCTGTGCGATACCAACACGCTCGGCAAGGACGGCCAGGAACGCTACCTGCGGCCGTCGGGCGTCACCCTCGTCGCGCTCGAATTCACCTGGCCCGGCGAGGAGCCGCGTCGCGAAACCTGGGGCGCCCGCATCGAGTATGAAGGCCCCACCGCCAAGCCGAGCACGCTCTGGTTCACCGTCCCGCAACGGCTCGAGGGCGAGGATTTCCTGACCCACGACCTGGTGGCGGACTCGTTGCAATTCCTGCCGGAGGACGAGTTCCGCGTCCACGTGAAGCGCGAGATGGAAGGCGATATCTTCGACCGCCAGACGACTTATCTCGAGGAAATGGCCTCGCGCAGCCACCTCGGCTTCGACCGCCGGCAGATGAACAAGACGCTGCCGAACTCGATGGCCTTCCAGCCGGTCGAGTCGTTCGAAAAATTCATCCGCGACTACCTGCTCGAACAGGCGCTTCCGGACGTCGCGACCGTGCGCAGCAGCGTCGATGCCCACCGCCGCGCCCAGGAGCGGCTGGAAAAGATGCGCGACCAGCACGCGCGGCTCGTCCGCATCGACGAGCGTCACCGCGCCTTCCTCGACGCGAAGCGCGAGGCCTCGCTCTTCCGCCACCTGCGCGACGCGCTCGTTCACGAAGAGCGCCGCGAAAAGCTCGATGCCTGCCGCGCCGAGCTGAACGAGTTGCGTCAGAACTCGTCGCAACAGCGGGAGGACTACGACGCCGCGCTGACCGAGCGCGACGAACTCGACGCGCAGCTCGGCAAGGTCCGCCTCGTCGCCGGCAACGACACCCAGATCACCCGCTTGGCCGAAGCGCGGCAGGACCGCGACCGAGTCGCCAGCGAACTCGATGGCCTCAACGCCGCCGCCAAGACGGCCCGGGAGTATCTCCACGACCGCGTTTCCCACTGGAAACAATGGCTGCGCATGGCCGGCGAGCTGGATCTCGAAACCCCAGCCAACGCCACCTCCTGGATCGATGCGATGAAGGGCACCGACGAAGCCGCCGGGCTCGATGCCGCGGAAAAGATGCCGCGCGTTTTCCACGAGCTGAACAACGCCGCCGCCGAACAAAAGCGCCCGGTCGAGCAACGCCGGCAGGAACTCGAAGCCCGCGAACTTCGACTCCGCCGCGAGCTGGAAGACCTCACCCACAAAGGCAGCGCGAGCGCCTCGCCGCTGCTCGATGCGCTGAAATCGCGTGGCCAGAAGGCCGAGGCGCTCGGCCGCGTGATCGAGGTCCGCCCCGAGGCCGAGGACTGGTGGCCGCTGCTGGAAAGCCTGCTCGGCCCGCATCGCCAGGCCGTGCTGGCCGAGGATTTCCGCGCCGCGTGGGACCAGGCCCAGCGACTCGGTCATAGCGACGAACCGCTGGTCCAGCCGGACGAACTCGCCGCCGACGCCAAGCCCGGCCGCGGCACGGTCGCCTCGTTTTTCGAAACCGATCACCCGCTCGCCTCGCGTTTCCTCAATCACCGCTACGGCGACCTGATCGCGGTCGACAAGGCCGCCAAGCTCGACGCCCATCCGCGCGCCTTGTCGAAGGACGGCTGGCTCAAGGACCCGCCTCTGCGCGTCCACCTCCAGCCGTCGAAGGACTTCACCATCGGCGAGGAAGGCCGCCGCCGACTGCGCACGCGGATCGAGGACGACCTCGCCGAGCTGGCCGAGGAGATCGCCACGCTGCGCCGCCAGGAGGAGGGCTGGAACACTTTCCTGCACCGCGGCACCCACTGGGAACTCGACCAGGCCCGCCGCCCCGAAGGCACCGGCCGGCTCCACCGCCTGCCCGACTTGCGCAAGGAACTCCAGACGCTCGATGAAACGATCCGCCTGCTCGCCACGCCGGAGCGCCAGCAGCTCGTCGATGACCTGCGGCGCCTCGAGAGCACCTTCAAGGGCGTGGTCGAGCGCACCGGCCGGCTGGCCAAGGCGATCGAGGACGCCAGCCAGCGCGAGCGCGAGCTGAAGGAAAACGAAGAGCACTTCGCCAGCGAGGAAGAGCGCCTGCGCATCGAGCGCCAGCACAGCCGCGAGTCGCTCGAAGGCTTCCGCGATGCGGAAATCGACGAACGCCTCCAGGCCTGCATCGCCGAGCTGCCGACCTGGGCGAAACGCATCGAGGCCGCCGCGCTGGTCGCGCAAACCCAGCTCCACGACGCCGACAAGGCCCGCGCCGAGCGCCAGCTCGAACGCCGCGCGCTCGCCGAGACCCACCCGGAAACTTCCGACGCCTTCGATCCCGAGGACGACGACAATGCCCGCTACGATATCCGCCGTAGGGAGCTGGAGGACCATGACCTCGAACGCTTCACTCAGGAGGCCGACGACGCCCGGCGCGAGTGGGAGGACCGCCTGCAGCACCAGGTTCTCGACGTTTTGAAGGAAAAGCTCGACGAGGCCGAGCGCACGAAGCGCGAGCTGAACCGCGCCATGGATCACGAGATCGGCGGCTGGCGCTACCAACTGAGCATGCGCAAGGACCTCAGCCACACCGCGATCTGGACGCTGGTCGACAAGGGCCTCAACCCCGGCCTCGAGCTCTTCGCCTCCGGCGCGCGGGAGGAAATCGAGAACGCCAAGAAGGCGCTGATGGAAGCCATCGAGCACGCCGACGAGCCGCGCCACCAGCGCGCGCTCGACTACCGCTACTACCATCACTGGGACATCCAGGCCCACCCGGTCGGTCAGGGCGAGGGTGCCGCCGTTTCCCTCAACAAGAGCGCCAAGAAGCAGAGCGGCGGGGAAAACCAGGCGCCGTTCTTCGTGGCCATGCTCGCCGCCTTCCAGCGCGTCTACGACCTCGGCGACCGCGAACCGCGGCCGAACCTCGGCGTGATCATCATGGACGAGGCCTTCTCGAAGCTCTCCGGCGACCGCATCGACGCCTGCCTCGCGCTGGCGCGGAATTTCGGCCTGCAGCTCGTGATGGCCTTTCCCGAGGACCGCCTGCCGACGATGATCGAGCACGCCGAGACGGTGCTCCAGTGCCGCGTCGAGCGCAGCTACGACAAGTCCCGTAACGGCGCCGTGGCCGACATCGAAAACTGGGTGATCAAGGTCGACCGCGACCGGCTCGCCGAAGCCCTCGCGTGACATGACCCACCCCGCCTGGCTGAGCGAGTTCCACCGCCGCTGGCATGCCGCCCGCGACCGCACGGTGGGACCGCCCGGCCGGGACTACGGGCTGAAATGGAGCGCCCTGCTGGAAGCCGCGGGCATCACCAGCGCGGAGGACGAGCACACCGCCCTGCGCGAGGCCGAAGCCCTGGCCAGGGCCGGGCATTTCCTGCTGAAACGCCACCGCGCCCGACGCTACATCGTCGAGCGCATCGTCCTGCCGCTCGATCAGGAGAGCTGGCTCCATGCAACCTTCGGCAGCCGCCCGGCCGCCGAAATTCTCGCCCAAGCGCAGGCGGTGCTCGCCCGCCAGCCGTCGCACCCGCGCTTCGCGGGACCGTGGCAGCAGCTGCTCGATCGGCTGGCGAAGCACTTCGCCGCGGGTTCCACCCTGCCGCCGTTCCGCTGGCGAGATCCCGAGGGATTGAGCATCTTGTTGGACACGCTTCACGGCCTGACCGCGCGCGAGTGGGAGCCGGGCACGCGAATTCGTCGGGCCAGCTCGGAGGTGGCTCCGGACTCGAAATGGCTGGGGCGCCACCAGCTCTCGCTGGCGCAGGCGCTGGAGATCTTGTTAGGAAAGCCCACCACGCTGGCCGACCTCGGGCTGGCGATGAGTGAGGCGATCCTGCTGACCCAAGGGCCGCTGATCCTGCACTTCGACGACGGCAGCCGCAGCGACTCCTCGGCACTCAGCCTGCACGGGCTTTCCGCCGTGGATCTGCAACGCGCGGTGCGGCTGGAAACGTCCTGCCGACGCCTGCTGATCATCGAGAACGAGAAGACCACCCTGCGCCAGTTCGCCGAAAAGAATCGCGACGGGGAAACGCTGCTGGTCGCCAGCTCCTTCCCCACCCCGGCGATGCGAGCTCTGCTCAAGAAGCTGCCGCAGACCGTCGAGCTCCATCATTTCGGCGATACCGATCCGACCGGTTTCCTGATCCTCGAAAACCTCCGCCAGCTCGCCGGCCGGCCGGTGCACGCTTTCCACATGGACCGCGAACCCCGGGCGACCGGTCCGGCGCTCACCCCGAGGGACCAGCTCACGCTCGACCGCTTGATCGAATCGGAGGTGTTGGAAGATCTGCGGCCCGCGCTGCTGCGGCTGAAACGCGCGGGGCACAAGGGCGGCACCGAGCAGGAGGAGCTCGGCCCGCCGGAGACTCAGGGCTGGCCGTTTTATCCCATGGGGTAGCGGATGTCGCGGCTGACGGCATCGATCGCCTCCAACACCGCGGGCTCCAGCACCACCCCGGCGGCGGCCAGGCTGGGCTCGAGCTGCTCGGCGGTGGTGGCGCCGATGATGGTGCTGCCGACGAAATCGTGCTGCTTGCTCCAGGCGACGGCCAGGGTGACCGGATGCAGGCCGGCGTTTTCCGCGATCTCCATGAAACGCCGCGTCGATTCGAGGCTGCGGTCGTTGACGAAACGCTCGACCATCGCCCGCTGCCGCGGGCCGGCCTTGTCGAAATAGTCGGTGAAACGCGCACCGGCCGGGCGGGCGCCGTCGTTGTATTTTCCGCTGAGCACGCCTCCGCCGATCGGCGAGTAGGGCAGGCAGCTGACCTTTTCCCGGCGGCAGACCTGGGCCAGCTCGTCCTCGAAGCGGCGGTTGTTGAGAGAGAAGTTGTTCTGGATGGTGTCGAAACGCCGGAAGCCGGCCACGTCGGCGGCCCACAGGGATTTCATCAGGCCGTAGGCGGTCTCGTTGGAGATCCCGAGCGCCCGCACCTTCCCCTCGCGGACGAATTCATCGAGCGTTTCCAGCGTGTCCTCGGCGCGCATCCCGTGATCGGGCCAGTGGACCTGATAGAGGTCGAGGTAGTCGGTCTGCAGCCGCCGCAGCGAGCCCTCGAGCGCCTTGCGCAGGTGGACGCGGTCGATCGCCGCCTTCGGCGCGCGGGCGGGCGGATTGAACCAGCCGTGGGCGGGACCCGCGATCTTGGTGGCGAGGATGACGCTCTCTCGCGGCCGGCGTTTCAGCCAGCGGCCGACGATTTCCTCGGTGATCCCGGCCAGCTTCGCGCTCGGCGGCACGGGATAGATTTCCGCGGCGTCGAAAAAATCCACGCCGGCATCGAGCGCGCGGTCCATGATGCGGCAGGACTCGGTTTCATCGGTCTGAAGGCCGAAGGTCATCGTCCCCATGCAGATCGAGCTGACCACGATCCCGCTTTCGCCCAGGCGCCGTTGTTCCATGCCGGCCAACCTGCCGCGGCACGATCCTGAATCAAGGCCTCATCGCGGTGAAGACGACGTAGCGCATGGCACCGAGCAGGTAGGCCGCCCGGATGCGCAGCAGCGTGATGGCGAACACGCGGTTCTCCTGGTGGCGGCTCATCAGGAAACGGCGGAGGTCGCGATCGTGCAGCAGGGCCTTGAGGGTGCGGCGGAGGCAGACCGACCAGGTTTTCTCCACTTGGCGGGTGAAATCCTCGGCGTCCAGCATTTCCAGACCGGCCGCGTGGAGCCAGTCGAGGTAGTCCCTTTCCGTGCCCATGCCGGCCAGGCGGCCTTCCTTGCAGATCGGGTCGAGCAGATGCCGCGTCTCCCATTTCCGGGCATCGGAGGCGCGCAGCCAGCAGCACAGGACGATGCGGCCGCCGGGTTTCACGACGCGCGCCATTCCCGCGATCGCCCGCGCCGGATCGGGCATGTGCTCGGTGCTCTCCACCGCCAGTGCGGCATCGAAGGAGGCATCGGGCAGGTCGTTTTCCAGCCAATCGGCGCAGCGGATCTCCACCCGCGGGTCGCCCCGCTCCGCGGCCACCGCCGCCTGGCGCGCCGAGAGCGTGAGGCCCTGCACCGAAACGCCGAAACGCTCCGCCAGCTCCGCCGCGGTGCGGCCGTATCCGCAGCCGACGTCGCACACCCGCAGGCCGGCCTCCAGCCGCAGCCGATCGCCGACCAGGCGGGTCAGACCGAGCGCGGCTTCCTCGGGCGTCTCGTCGCCCTGAAGCCACAGCCCGTGGTGGACCTGCTCGCCCCAGATCCGGCGGTAGAACAGGTCGAGATCGTCGTAGTGCGCGGCGACCTCACGGGCGATATCCTCGGGCATGCCGTCACGCTCGGCCGGTCTCGCGGCCGGCGCAAGCGCCACCACTCCTCCGTTGACCGCGGCGGTCGTCCGGTGGACTCTAGGCTGCCCGTGAAACTGCCGCCGAAACGCCACACACTGATCCGCTCGACCGTCGCCGGAGACGCGCGCCGCCCCGGCGCCCAGGGCCCGACCGGTGCCTTCACCGACTTGGAAACCCCGGCCACGGAGGCCACGCCGGCCCGCCTGATCGACGAGCTGCGCGAGCGCGTGGGCGCGGCCAAGGTTTCCCAGAGGGAGGACGACATCGCGGTGCACTCGACCGACAAGTGGTATGCCTCGCACCCGCCGGACGTAGTGGTTTTCGCGGAAAACACCGACGACGTGGTGGCGGTGATGGCTTTTGCCCACGAGTACGGCGTGCCGGTGACCACCCGCGGCGCGGGGGTCGGCTACGTCGGCGGCTGCGTGCCGCTGAAGGGCGGCATCGCGCTATCGCTGGCGCGCATGAACCGGATCCTCGAAGTCAACGCGGCCGACGGCGTGGCCGTCGTGCAGGCCGGCGTGATCACCGGCGACCTGCAGGCCGCCGCCCGCGAGGTCGGCTGGGACTACCCGCCGGACCCGGCCTCGCTCAAGGAGTGCTCGATCGGCGGCAACATCGCCACCAACGCCGGCGGGCCGCGCTGCCTGAAGTACGGCGTGACCCGTAATTACATCCTCGGACTGGAGGTCGTGCTGGCCGATGGCCGCGTGCTCAAGTGCGGCGGCCGCGTGCACAAGAACAAGACGGGCTTCGACCTGGTCGGCCTGTTCACCGGCTCGGAGGGCATGCTGGGGATCGTCACCACGGCGGTCGTCCGCCTGATCCCCCGCCCGCCGGCCCGTGCAATGCTGGCCGCGGTTTTCCCGGAGTTCGCCACCGCCGCGGCCGCGGTGCAGGGCATTCTGAACTCCGGCCACCTGCCCTCCGCCCTGGAAATCACCGACGGCTTCACGCTCGCCGCAGCCCGCAAGCGGCTCGGGGCCGATCGTTTGCCCGATGGAAACGCCCACCTGATCGTCGAGGTCGACGGCCGCCCGCGCGCCGTGGCTTCCGAGATCGAGGAGCTGGAGGAGCTGCTCGGAAAGCTCGGCGCCGCCCGCATCGACCGCGCCGAGACCGAGGAGGCCTGCGAGGGCATCTGGCAGCTGCGGCGCGAGTTCTCCTACTCGCTGCGCGACACCGGCCTGACCAAGCTCAACGAGGACATCGTGGTGCCGCGCTCGAAACTGGTCGAGCTGGTCGAATTCGCCCGCCAGCTCGAGCGGGAAACGGGGATCTCGGTCGCCTGTTTCGGCCACGCCGGCGATGGCAACATCCACACCAACCTGATGGTGGCGGACTACGACGACCCCGCCACCCGCAAAAAGGCCAACGGTGCGCTCGACCGGCTGTTCACCTGGGTGCTCGACCACGGCGGCGCGATCACAGGGGAGCATGGCGTGGGCATGGCCAAAAAGCCGTGGATCCATCAGGCGCTCGGCGCGACCGGGCTGGAGGTCCACCGCGCGCTCAAGGAGGCCATGGATCCCGGCGACACGCTCAATCCCGGAAAATTCCTCGATTGAAGCGGGCCGTTTCCCGACTGACAGACCCGGCTTTTCATGCCAGCTTCCCGCCGTTCCCGGCATCTTTTTTCCTTATGATCCGATTCGGCTTCGCCCTCATCGCGCTTTCCACGGCCCTGCTTCACGCTCAGGAAGTCCCCAAGGCACTTCCCGTCGATCCTTCCGAAATCACGCCCAACCAAGGCCAGGTCGCGGAGCCCGCCGCGCCGGAGGTCGGCGAGGCCAAGCCGCTGCCACCCGGCGAGGTGAAAATGCCGGAGCTGAAGCGCAACCCGCGCTCGGATTCGCCGATCGACATCAACCACCTCCCGACCGGCGAGGACGCGGTGCGACTGCAGATTTTCCTCGATGAAGCCCACTTCGGACCGGGCGTGATCGATGGCAAGCCGGGCCGCTTCACCATCCTCGCGGTCAACTCGTGGAACGAGGTCCGCGGGCTGCCGCTCAATGATTTTTCCGCCGTGATGGAGGCCGCGAAAAAGGCGGTGCCGAGCCCCTTCGCCACCGCCACCGTGCCTTCGGTCGCGAAAAAATGGGTCAACCCGAACCTCCCGAGCAGCCGGCAGGAGCAGGCCAAGCTGAAGCGCATGAGCTATCGGAGTTATGCCGAATTCATGTCGGAGAGATATCACACCGACGTCGAGTTCCTGATCGAGCTGAACTCCAGCAGCACCGTGTGGAACCTTTCCCCCGGCAAGTCGCTGATCGTGCCGAACGTGTCCGCTTTCCTGATCGAAAATCTCAACGGCGGCCGCTACGAGGCGGAAGAGCTGCTGGCCAAGCGCCACGTGGTGGTCGATACCAAGATCAATCAGGCCCGCGTCTACGAGTCCGAGCCGACCGCGCTGGTGGTCGAGGAAAACGCCGACGGCACCGTCAAGACCGTGCCCAACCGGGCGCTCGTGGCTTCGTTTCCGATCACGCCCGGCCAGGAGCGCTTCATCAAGTATGGCAAGTGGGAGATGCGCAACGCGGTGCAGCTGCCGGTGTGGCGCTACGACCAGTCGCTGCTCGATGGCAAGGGCCGCAGCAATAACGCGCTGAACATCCCCGGCGGGCCGAACTGCCCGGTCGGCGTGGTGTGGATGGGCCTCAGCGTGTCGGGCATCGGCATGCACGGCACTTCCGATCCGGAAACGATCGGCCGCGCGCGTTCGGCCGGCTGCATCCGCCTCTCGAACTGGGACGCCGTGACCATGACCGACTTCGTGCGGCCCGGCGCGTCGGTGGAAATCCGCTGATCCCATGCGCCCCTCGCGGAAGTTCACGGTCCGGATTTTCCTCTACTCCGCGGTCCTGGCCTACCTCGCGGCCGACCTGCTCTGGTTCGACGGACCGGTCAGCCAACGGGTCCGCCGATCGATGCCGGGCAGCACGGAATCGATCCAGAGCGCCAAGAACCAGGGCGTCGTGGCCCGCGCTTTCAAGTACCCGATCTACCTGTCCCAGGTGGAGCGGGCCATGCAGGAGCGGCTGTGGCTGGAGGGGAAATCCGCCGCCGACCTGACGCCGGAGCAACGCCACGATGCCCGGCTGGCGGCCTTGAACGACCTGATCGACCACGAGCTGCTGCGCACCAAGGTGCAGGCGAACCAGAACGACCTGCCGGTCAGCGATCAGGAGATCGACGACGCCGTCCGCCGCCTGGCCTCGCGTTTCGCCACGCGCGAGGAAATGAAGGCCGAACTCGCCGCGGAGGGGATCGACAGCGAAAAGGAGCTTCGTTTCCGCCTCGCGGCCCGGCTGCAGCAGGTGAAATACATCGAGACCCGCATCGCCAAGGACGTCGCGGTGAGCGACGACGAAGCCCGCGAGTGGTTCGCGGTGAACGCCGACAAGCTCGCCATCCCGCCCCGGGTTCACGTGCGGCATGTGTTTCTGGCCACGCTCGGAGTCGATCCCCAGCAGGTGCGGAAAAAGCTCGATGCCGCCGTGGCCCGCATCACCTCCGGCGCGCAGACCTTCGAGGCGGTGGCCGGCGAGATCAGCGATGACCCGCGCAGCAAGCCGGTCGGCGGCGACCTGGGCTGGGTGACCGAGGACCGGCTGCCGGCGGACTTCGCCACGCCCGTCTTCCGCATGCAGCCGGGCCAGCCGGAAATCATCCGCACCAAGCTCGGCTGGCACTACGTCGAGGTGCTCGAGAAGCGGCCGCGCGAGCTGCGCAGCTTCGACGAAGCCAAGGACGAAGTCATCGCCGCGCTCCGCAGCGCCAAGCGGGCCGAGCGGGTCAACGCGCAGCGCCAGGCGATCCGCAACACCCAGAAGAACGTCGCGGTCCACGTCTACTACGACATGATCCCCACCGAATGAGCCGGCTTGCCGCGATCACCTTGCTCGCCGGCCTGGCTCTGGTTTCCTGCGAAAAAAAGGAGCCGCCACGTGCCGTCGTGGTGAGGGAGGACGGCGTGCTCGACCTCCGGCTCGCCAGCTTCAATGTCCGCCGCAATGCCGGCGACGACGCCGGTTGGCGCGAGTGGAAGAACCGCATCGATCGCGTGGTGACCGCCATCCGCACCATGGACCCCGACATCCTCGGCGTGCAGGAGGCGATCCACGCCCAGGCCGCCGACCTGCGGGCATCGCTACCGGACTTCGATTTCTACGGAATCGGTCGCGAGGATGGAAAAAAGGCCGGCGAATACGCCGCGATCTTCTGGAAACACGAGCGCTTCGAAGCCGGAAAAAGCGGGACCTTCTGGTTGTCGGATTTTCCCGAACAGCCCGGCTCGAAGACCTGGGGCAACGGCATCACCCGCATCGCCAGCTGGATCCACCTCACCGACCGCCCCACCGGCCGCCGCGTGTTCGTGCTCAACACCCACTGGGACCACCGCAACCAGCCCTCGCGGGAAAAGGCCGCCCGCCTCATCGCCGAGCGGATCGACGCCCTGGCCCGCCCGGATGAGGAGATCGTCCTGCTCGGCGACATGAACGCCACCGAGGGCAATCCCGCCGTCGATTTCCTCGCCGGCCGCGGTCGGTCGCCATGGCCGCACGCGCTCGGAGATCCCTACGCCGCGCTGCATCCTGAGGTGAAGAACCGCCGCACCCTGCACTTCTGGAGCGCGCGGCGCGATGGCTGGATGAAGGTCGACCACATCCTGGTCTCGAAGAATGCGGAGTTTCTTGAGGCCGGGATTTTACGCGCCGACCGGCAGGACGAGCAGCCCTCCGATCATTATCCCGTCTGGGTCCACGTGCGGTTTTCGGAGCGATCGACGCGCCGGCTAAAGCCAGCGCTCCGATGATAAACCGACTGCCCGCGGCCCGTTTGATGGGCTTATGCATTGGAAACCTCACTCCGCCGTGCTCGCGGTTCTCGCCGTGGCCGGTCGGCTCCCGGCACAGGATCCGGTTTCCTTCAACACCGACATCCAGCCGATCCTCTCGGAATACTGCTACCACTGCCATGGTCCGGATGCCGAAACTCGCGAACCCTGGGAGGAACCGCTGCGCCTCGATCTGCCCGACGAAGCCCTCGCCGAGCGCGAGGATGGCAAGCCGGTGATCGTCGCCGGGGATCCGGAGCACTCCGCCATCATCAAGCGCATCAAGTCCGGCCGCCGGTCCTTCGTGATGCCGCCGCCGGAGTCGCACAAGACGCTTTCGAGCGAGCAGATCGACCTCCTCGAGCGCTGGATCGCGGAGGGAGCGCACTTTGAGAAGCACTGGGCCTTCGAGCCGCCGGTCCGCCCTCCCGTTCCGGAAAACCCGGACTCGGGCTGGGGCAACAACCCGGTGGACGCCTTCGTGCTCCGCGAGCTGACCGCGGCCGGTCTTTCGCCGGCACCGGAGGAGGAGCCGCGGTCGCTGATCCGACGGGCATCGCTCGACCTCACCGGCTTGCTGCCCGACCCCGCCGACGCCGAACGCTTCGCACTGTCGCCGGACGATGCCACCTACGCGGCCTTCCTCGACCGCGCCTTCGACGCGCCGGCCTACGCCGAAAACCGCGCCCGCTACTGGCTGGACTACGTCCGCTATGCCGACACCCACGGGCTGCACTTCGACAACTACCGCTCGATCTGGCCCTACCGCGACTACGTCATCCGCGCCTTCGCCAAGAACCTTCCCTTCGACCGCTTCGTACGCGAGCAGCTCGCGGGTGACCTGCTGCCGGAATCGACCGCCGACAGCCTCGTGGCCACCGGCTACCTCCGCTGCAACGTCACCACCAACGAAGGCGGCGCGATCCCCGAGGAGGTCCACGTCAACAACGTCCGCGACCGCGCCGAGGCCTTCGGCGGAGCGTTCCTCGGCCTCACGGTCGGCTGTGCGGCCTGCCACGACCACAAGTTCGACCCGACGCTCCAGCGCGACTTCTACTCGCTCGGCGCCTTCTTCGCCAACACCGCCGAAAAGGCCTGGGACGAGAACATCAGCAACCCGGCCCCCGTGCTGAGCCTGCCCACAGAGGAAAACCGGCCCGCCTTCGAGGCCGCGGTCGAGCGCCGCTCGCAGGCCGTGGCCAAGTACGACAAGCTTCGTAGCACCGCCACGGCACGCATGGCCGACTGGATCCGCGCCGGAAACCGGCCGCAGGCCGTTTCACCGGCAAAGCTCGACCTCCAGCTCCGCTTTGACGAAGGCGGCGGCGAATCCGCCACCAACTCCGCGCCGGACGCGGAAACGGCCGCCTACCCGGTCCTGACCAACCCGTTGGTGTGGGGCGAGGACGTGTGGTTCTGGCCCTCGATGCGGATGGACATCGCCAGCCGGATCCCGATGCCGGATCAGGGCGATTTCGAAGCGGACGATGCCTTCACGGTCTCGATGTGGGCCCGCTTGCGCCTGAAGCCGGGCAACATCAGCTCCGGCAACGGCGCGCTGATCGCGAAAATGGGCGGCGACGCCGACGAGCACTACCGCGGCTGGGACCTCTACCTCAATGGCGACAAGGTCGAGTTCCAGCTCATCTCCAGCTGGCCCGAACGTGCGATCCACGTCGATACCGGTGGCATCCCGCGGGGCGAATGGGTCCACCTGACCGCGACCTACGATGGTTCCCGTAGCGCCGCCGGAGCTAGGATTTACATCAATGGCCATCCTGCACCGCTCAACGTGATGCACGACGGCCTGCAGCCGGGCGACACGATGTGCAACGACTTCGCGCTGGAGCTGGGCCGCCGCCACGAGACCGACCTGCTGCGGGAGACGAGCTACCAGGACGTCCGCCTTTACCGTCGCGCACTGTCCGCCGACGAAGTCGCGCGCCTGCCCTTCGAGGACCCCGCCGCGCGGCTGGTCGAGACCTCGCCCGACCCCGCCCAGTGGTCGCCGGCCGAGCGTTTCCTCGGCATCACCCAGTTCTTCCTCGGCTCGCACGAGGAGGAGGCCCGCCGGCTGCGCGGGGAAATCGCCGCCGCCGAGGCGCAGATGGCCGAGCTGGGCAAGGACGGCACGCCGACCCTCGTCGCCAAGGAGCGCTCCGGTCCGGCCTACGCCTGGGTGCTCGACCGCGGCGTCTACTCGGCTCGCAAGGAACTGGTCGTGCCCGCCACGCCGGAGTTCCTGCCGCCGCTGCCCGATCCCGCCCAGGCCAGCCGGCTCGATCTGGCGAACTGGCTTTTCACTGCGGAAAACCCGCTCTTCGCCCGCGTCACGGTCAATCGCGCCTGGGCCGAGATTTTCGGCACCGGGCTGGTCGAGACGACCGACGACTTCGGCGTCATGGGCGGCCGCCCGAGCCATCCGGAGCTGCTCGACTGGCTGGCGGTCGAGTTCCGCGAGTCCGGCTGGGATCTCCGCCACATCTACCGCCTGCTGCTCACCTCCGCCACCTACCGGCAGAGCCACGGGATCACCGCGGAAAAGCTGGAAGCCGACCCGCAGAACCGCCTGCTCTCGCGCGGCCCGCGTTTCCGCATGGATGCGGAGGTCCTGCGCGATACCGCCCTGCAGGCCTCCGGCCTGCTGGTCGCCAAGGTCGGCGGCCCGTCCGTGAAGCCCTACCAGCCGCCCGGCATCTGGGAGGCGGTCTCGATGCCGGAGTCCGACACGCTGCACTACCAGCAGGACACCGGCGATGCGCTCTACCGCCGTTCGCTCTACACCTTCTGGAAACGCTTCGCCCCGCCGCCCTCGCTGGAGACCTTCGATGCACCGGGCCGCGAGGTCGTGTGCACCCGCCGGGCGCGGACCAACACGCCGCTGCAGGCGCTCGTTTCGATGAACGACCCGCAGTTCGTCGAGGCGGCACGGATGCTGGCCGAGCGCGCCATCCACGGTTTCGTGTCGCCCGCGGCACGGCTTGGTTTCATGTCGGAGACACTGCTCTCCCGGCGATTGTCGGATGCCGAGTTCGCGGCGCTCGCCGGCAGCCACGAGACTTTTGAAGAGCACTTCCGCGAGCATCCGGACGACGCCCGCGCGCTGCTCACCACCGGCGAGGCCCCGGCCGATTCCGCGCTGGACCCGGTGGAAACCGCCGCCTGGACGCTGGTCGCAAACCAGTTCCTCAACCTCGACGAAACCCTCACCAAGTAAGCTCATGGGACACCACCATCACCCCGCCGACCTCTGCTCCGATCACGGCGGCGAGGGACCAAGCGTCCTCGACCTGCCGGTGCCCGCCGCGCTGAAGCAGGAGTGGCTGCAGCTCGCCACCCGCCGCCAGTTCCTCAGCCGGGCCGGAAAATCGCTGGCCTGGGCCGGCTTGTCGGCCATCGCCGGTCGGGCCGGCCTGCTCGGCACGGCCGAGGCCGCCGAACTCCCGGGCCTGCCGCATTTCGCCCCGCGGGCGAAACGGGCGATCTACCTCTACATGGCCGGCGCGCCCTCGCAGTTCGAGACCTGGGACTACAAGCCGGAGCTGGCCAAGCGCTTCAACCAGGACCTGCCGGAATCGATCCGCGGCGGCCAGCTGCTCACCGGCATGACCGCCTCGCAGAGCCGCTTCCCGGTGGCGCCGTCGATCTTCAACTTCCAGCAATACGGCCAGGCCGGCCACTGGGTCAGCGACCTGCTGCCGCACACCGCCAAGGTGGCCGACGAGTTCGCGGTGATCCGCTCGATGCACACCGATGCCATCAACCACGAGCCCGCCATCCTGCTGGCCAACACCGGCAACATGGTGCCCGGCAAGCCCTCGATCGGCTCGTGGATTTCCTACGGCCTCGGCTCGCTGAATGACGACCTGCCGACCTTCGTGGTGCTCACCTCAAAGCTGCCGGTGACCGACAACATCCAGGCGCTGTCGTCGCGGCTGTGGTCGGCCGGATTCCTCTCGCCCGACCACGCCGGCGTGGCGCTGCGCTCGGGCGGCGATCCGGTAATCCACCTGTCGAATCCCGACGGCATCTCGCGCGAACTGCGCCGCCAGATGATCGACGGGGTGTCCGAAATGAACCGCCTGCTCCACGAGCGGATCGGCGATCCGGAAACCAACGCCCGCATCGCCCAGTATGAAATGGCTTTCCGCATGCAGGCCTCGGTGCCGGAGCTCACCGACCTGTCGGACGAACCGGAATCGGTGTGGGAAATGTATGGCCCGAAGGCCAAGGAGCCCGGCACCTACGCCTACAACTGCCTGATGGCGCGCCGCATGGCCGAGCGCGGCGTGCGTTTCACCCAGATCTTCCACCGCGGCTGGGACACCCACGGCAACCTCCCGGCGCGCATGCGCGTGCTGTGCGAGGACATCGACCAGCCGACCGGCGCCCTGATCGCTGATCTGAAACAGCGGGGCTTGCTCGACGACACGCTGGTCGTCTGGGGCGGCGAATTCGGCCGCACCGTCTACTCGCAGGGCGGCCTGACCGAGGACAACTACGGCCGCGACCACCACCCGCGCTGCTACTCGATGTGGATGGCCGGCGGCGGCGTGAAACCCGGCATGACCTACGGCGAGACCGACGATTTCTCCTACAACATCACCAAGGATCCAGTCCACGTCCGCGACCTCAACGCGAGCATCCTGCACCTGCTCGGCATCGACCACGAGCGGCTCACCTTCAAGTTCCAGGGCCTCGACCAGAAGCTCACCGGCACCATCCCGGCAAAAGTGATCAGCGCCCTGTTCGCGTAGTTTCCTCGCCGCTCATCCCACCCACATCCTCAGAAAGTCCCGGAGCGCCTCCAGGGTCGCTTCGCCGCCGGAGAGGTATTGATCCTGCGGTGGATCCGGAGCTTCAGGAAATGGATGACGGCGGCGCCGGAAGTGGGCCGACGGGATGCGCCGGGCCTTTTCCTGCTCGTGGTTCTGGTGCACGAACCGGCCTCCCGCCCTCCACCACTCGGTCAGCTGCCTCAACTCACCGGCTCCCAACCACACCCCGTGCGCCGGGCAGTGATCGAGGATCACTCCGCTGCGTCCCGCATAGTTTTCCCTCCTCATCATCTCGCGGCAAAACGGACACTTCCGGTAAACGATTTCGCTCTCGAACTCGAACTGCTCGGAGATCGAAGCCCACTGCTTCGGATCCAACCAGGCCACTTCGCTGGTGGTCGCCTCCAACAGGGCTTCAAGCTCGCCGGGATTGAAAAACAGGCCGTGACATGACCCGCAGCGCTCGATGTGGATGGCGGGGTTCTGCTCGATCTCGATGACATTCAGTTTCGCATCGCACTCCGGACAAGGCATCGACTCCTTGGTCCCGAGATCGCGGAAATTCACCTGACTCAAGTCGATGTCCTGCCGGACGCCGCAGAACGGGCACACCGTCAGGCTGCCTTCCAGACGACCGCCGCACTTCGAGCAATTCACCCCATCAAGGTCTGTGCCCTCTCCGCGCCTTCAAGGACAATCGGTCCGCCGGCGTTCTCTGTGGACGAATGTCGCCCGGTGCCCGATGCTGCGCGCGCATGCTGCTCACCGACCTCGGCTGGTCCGACGATCTCGAACGCGAATTCGCGCCGCACGCCCAACGCGGCTGGGTCCCCGCGCGCCTCAACCGCGAGACGCCGATCAACTATGGCGCGTTCATCATCGATGAGGAGGGCGACCTCGTGGACCTCGATGTGGTGCTCTCCGGCAAGGTCTGGCACGACGCCGCCAACGACGCCGAGCTGCCGGCCGTGGGCGACTGGGTGGCGCTCGAGCTGGGCGGGGAAAACGAGGACCACGTGATCCGCGCGGGCCTCACCCGGCGGTCCTGCTTTTCCCGCAAAGTCCCCGGCAAGAGCACCGAGGAGCAAGTGATCGGCGCAAATGTCGACGTCGTGTGCGTGGTCACCGATCCCGGGCCCGACCACAATCCGCGGCGGATGGAGCGCTACTTCACACTCATCAGCCGCAGCCGGGCAAAACCGCTGGTGTTGATCAACAAGGCCGACGCCTTCGACGCCGGGCTCTGCGAGTCCGCCGCGGCCGAGCTGCAGGCGCTTTCGCCGGAGGCCGAGATCCACCTCGTCAGCGCACTCAAGGGCAGCGGCCTGGAAATCCTCCAGCGCCACCTGCGGACGGGCGTCACGCTGTGCATCGTAGGCTCCTCGGGGGTCGGAAAAAGCACGCTGGTCAACCAGCTGCTCGGCGAGGAATGGCAGTGGACCGGCGAGGTCAACGAAGTGACCGGAAAGGGCCGCCACACGACCGTTTCCCGCGAGCTGGTGCCGCTCGATGACGGCGGCCTGCTGATCGACAACCCCGGCATGCGGGAGATCCAGATGTGGACCGACGAGCAGACGCTGCGGGACAGCTTTTCCGACGTCGAAGAGCTGGCCGCGCAATGCAAGTTCGGCGACTGCAAGCATGGCACCGACAAGGGCTGCGCGATCCGCGCCGCGGTCGAGGCCGGCGAGCTGGCGCCCGCCCGGCTGGAGAGCTTCCTGCGGCTCGATGAGGAAATCGAGAAACTGCAGAAGCGGGCGAAGAAGCGCCAGATGACCTCCGAGCGCCGCGCCAAGCGCGCCCACCGCGTGAAGGCGCGGAACCTGAACGACCGCATCGAGCTCGAACGCGAGCAACGCGGCGAGTGGCGGGAGTAGGTGGGCGCGCAAGCCGGTAGGGTTGACCGCCCTCGGTCAACCGCGCCTCACCCCAGGACCTTCTTCTCACCCACAAAGTCCGCCCCACCCTCGCTTCGCGGCCGAGCGAGGGCGCTCGGCCCTACCTTATCCCGGCCGCATCGATCACGAGCGCGAGCCGCCGGCGAAGCCGGTAGGGTTGACCGCCCTCGGTCAACCGCGCCCCACCCCGGGATCTTCTTCTCCACCTCAGGAAACTCCGCCCCACCCTCACTTCGCGGCCGAGCGAGGGCGCTCGGCCCTACCTTATCCCGGCCGCATCGAACACGAGCGCGAGCCGCCGGCGAAGCCGGTAGGGTTGACCGCCCTCGGTCAACCGCGCCTCACCCCGGGATCTTCTTCTCCACCTCAGGAACCTCCGCCCCACCCTCACTTCGCGGCCGAGCGAGGGCGCTCGGCCCTACCTTTTCCAGCCGTAGTCCCAATCCTCGGGTTTCTCACACAATCCGGCGCGAACCGGATTCATCGCGATGTAGTGCGACTTTTCCTCGAGCGATTCGTCTGCCCGGATTCGGTGATCGAAAAAACCGTCCTGCCAGGAAATGGCTGCCTCCTTGGCAGTCCATGACTTGAAGCTCTGCACCCGTTTACGCATGTTCAGCTCTGCTGGAAATGAAAGCAGGGCGTGAAGGTGGTCCGGCATCGCGAGAACCCGTCGCACGTGCCAATGTCCAAGTTGCTGATACTTCAGGAAGGTGCCCAAGATCGACGACCATGCGTGTCCGTTGGCCAATTGGTTCTTCCCGCGCGGCCGGGTGCAAATTGTAACAAAGAAGACCTGACCTTCGATTTCGACCCACCAAGGAGGCGAATGGGGTAGCGTCTTCCGAACCGGCTTGGGCTCTTTCATAACCGTAGAGCTATCCCAGCAGCAAAGGTCACTCGAGGCAAAAGCTGGGGTTGACCGCCCTCGGTCAACCGCGCCTCACCCCGGGACCTTCTTCTCCAACCCAGGAAAGTCCGCCCCACCCTCGCTTCGCGGCCGAGCGAGGGCGCTCGGCCCCTACCTTTCACTGGCCCCACCGTGCCTTCGCCTGACCGGCTTTTCCGTCCTTTCCCCTCCGGAAATGCACGCCTAGCCTCCGCGGCATGCAGCCCGCGGAGCCGGATACGGATCACTTGGAACCCGACCGCCGGAAGTGGGTCGGGTTCTGGAGCATGATCGTCCAGCAGACCCAGAACGCGTTCAACGACAAGGCGGCGCAGTTCATTCTGGTGCCGCTGGCCGGAGCCGTGGGGGCGACGATTTTCGGCCTGCCGATCGAGGATGCCGCGGGCCTGATGATCGCCCTGCCTTTCGTGCTGTTCGCGCCGCTCGCGGGCTGGGTCAGCGATCGGTTTTCCAAACGCAACGTCATGCTCGGCGCGGCGATCGCCCAGCTGGTCATCCTCGTCTGGCTGGCTGGCTCGGTCTATTTCCGCAGCATGCCGCTGGCCTTGGCCGGCTTCTTCGCGCTGGCCGTGCAGTCGGCGTTTTTCGGCCCGGCGAAGGTCGGCATCACCAAGGAGCTCATCGGTTCGAAGCATCTCGGCTTCGGCGCCGGCGTGCAGCAGATGACGGCGATGCTGGCGATCCTGGTCGGCCAGATCGCGATGGGAGTGGTCTTCGACCGTCGGTTCATCACCGGCGGCGGCGGGCACGAGGCGGCCTGGCAGGCGGCGAGCGGGCCGCTGTTCCTGATCATGCTGGGGGGCATCCCGGCGATCGTGCTGGCCTGGATCGTCCCCCGCACGCCGGCGCAGGGAGCGGCGAAACTGCGGCTCAAGACGACTATCGAGCATTTCAACCATCTGCGCGAGCTGTGGTCGGACGGGCCGATGCGGCTGGCCTCGTTCGGCATCGCGTTTTTCTGGGGCTTTGCGGCGTTTCTCAACCTGTGGGCGATCAAGGTGGCGGCGGAGTTGACCCAGTCCGGCGAGGGTTTCGGCACGCTGCAGTCGTGGTTCATGGCGGCGGCGGGGATCGGCATGGCGGCGGGCTTCGGGGTCGCCTCGGTGCTGCTGCGGCGGCGCATCGAGCTCGGCTGGGTGCCGGTCGGCGGGCTGCTGATGACGATCGCCGCCGTGGTGCTGGCCTTCATTGATCCGCGCGGCAGCTTGGACCTGCTGACGGACGGCCCCGCGGCGGCCTTCGGCTCGGCCTTTTTGTGGGTGATGACGTTGCTCGCCTTCTTTGCCGCCATTTTCCTGGCGCCGCTGAATGCCTGGATCCAGGACCGCTACCCGGCCGCCAAGCGCGGCGAGCTGCAGTCGGCCGTGAATCTCCAGGACTGCCTGGCGGGGATCCTGGCGGTGGTGTTCATCCGGCTGGGGTTCAGCCTGCTCGGCGGGCTTGAAAATCTCGCGGTGCTGCATTGGCTGCTCCTGCTTGCGGCGGTGTTCTGCGGTGCCATGACGGTCGGCATCATCCGGCTGCTGCCGTCGCACTTCGTCCGCGTGCTGGGCCTGACGGTCATCCGCACCTTCTACCGGATCCGGGCGGTCGATGCGCACCACGTCCCGGAAAAGGGCGGCGTGCTCCTGCTGGCGAACCACGTCAGCTGGGCCGACGCGTTTTTCCTCACCGCGGCCAGCCCGCGGCCGGTGCGCTTCGTGATGGACGCCACCTACATGAAATACCGGCCGGTGGCGTGGTTCTGCCGGATTTTCGACACCGTGCCGATCTCGCTCGGCCGGCCGCGCGAGGCGTTGCGGATCGCCGCCGAGGCGCTCAACGCCGGCGACGTCGTGTGCCTTTTCCCGGAGGGCCAGCTGACCCGCACCGGCACCCTGCAACCGCTCCAGCGCGGCGCGGAGCTGATCGCCCGCCAGGCCGGGGCGCCGATCGTGCCGGTGTGGATGGACGGGGCCTGGGGCTCGATTTTCTCGTTCGAGCGCAACCGCTTTTTCCGCAAACGGCCCTACCGCGTGCCCTACGGGATCGGGATCGCCTTCGGCGCGCCGCTGGAGGGTGCCGGCACCACCGTCGAGCGCATCCGGCTGGCGATGCTCGACGCCTCCGCGGCGGCGCTGGCCTCGCGCCTGCCGAGCTGGCGGCGGGATCCGGCCGTGATGGCCAATGGCTACCAGCTCGGCCAGATCAACGCGCTGCCCCGCCGCGCGCGCTTCGCCGGGCTGGCCACGGACCCGGAAATCGACGCCCTGCCCGGCCTGGCCGCGTTTTCCCGGCTGTTCGGCTCGCGTTTCGAAAAGCCCGGCACGCCCGCGGACTCGGAGGTCGCGCACTGGGTCGGCGGCGACGCCCTGCGGTCGGCCATCGAAAAAGGTGCCCGGCCGGCGGTCCCGGCGGTGTTTTTCGACTTCGGCACGCGCGCCGCGGAGCCCTTGGAAGCCGAGGGCTGGACCCACTGTCCTTGTCTGGCGGCGGGCGGCGTGATGGTGAGCCTGTCGTTTCCCGATCCTCCGATTCCCAATGCCGCCTCGAAGGCCCAGCCCGGCGGTCGCGAGAACACGCTCGGCCACCTGCTGCCCGGATTCGCGGTCGGCGAGGACCAGCGGACGATCTGCGGCCCGGCCACCGGCCGGGTCCCGCTGCCGCTGCCGGAGGGGCTGCAGGTCGGGCCGCACGGCCTGGTGCTGAGGACCGGTGCCTGAGGAGGCGGGCGGGTTTCCCCCGCGCCCCGAAACTTCCCACACCGGGGGTTGGAATCCGGCAGGGTTTGTGCTCGGTTGCGGGTGTTGATGGAGAGCGAGAAGGAAAGACTGGCCGAATCCCCGAAGCGGAGTTCGGCATGGCGGCGTTGGGGTCCGTACCTCAGTGAGCGCCAGTGGGGAACGGTGCGGGAGGACTATTCGGCCAGCGGCTGGAGCTGGGGTGCCTTTCCGCACGACCATGCCCGCCGCCGCGCCTACCGCTGGGGCGAGGACGGGCTGCAGGGCTGGACCGACCGCCAGTGCCGCCTGTGTTTCTGCCCCGCCCTGTGGAACGGCAAGGATCCGATCCTGAAGGAACGGCTTTTCGGCCTCGGCGGCCACGAGGGGAACCACGGCGAAGACGTCAAGGAGTGCTACTACTACCTCGATTCCACGCCCACCCACTCCTACACCAAGGCACTCTACAAGTACCCGCAGTGCGAGTTCCCCTACACCCGCCTGCGGAATGAAAACCAGGCCCGCCCGCGCACCGAGCCGGAACTCGAGCTGGCCGACCTCGGCGTGTTCAACGAGGGCCGCTATTTCGACGTCGTCCAGGAAGTCGCCAAACGCACGCCCGAGGACATCCTGTGGCGGATCACCATCACCAACCACGGCCCCAAGGCTGCGCCGATCCACCTGCTGCCGCAGCTCTGGTTCCGCAACACCTGGAGCTTCGGCGTGCTGCGGGAGGAGCCGGTGGAAAAGCCGACCATCACCCTGGAGGACGGCCGGCTCCTGCTGACCCACTCGACCCTCGGACGCTTCCATTTCATGGCGGAAACCGCCGACGGCAAGGCCCCGGGAAAGTGGCTTTTCACCGACAACGAGACCAACGAGCCGTCCGTCTTCGGCATCAAGGCGACCCACAAGTATTTCAAGGACGGCATCGACCGCCACGTGGTCCACGGGGAAAAGGACGCCGTCTCGAAAAAGCCGACCGGCACCAAGTCCGCGGCCTGGTTCAAGGTGCGGATCCCGGCGGGAAAGACCGTCGTCTTCCGCTGCCGGCTGCACCGGCTGAAGGAGGACAACGGCTTTCCCGGCTTCGAGGAGTTCGATGAAACCATCGCCGCCCGGATCGCCGAGTGCGATGCCTTCTACGGCGAAATCATGCCGCAGGGCACTTCCCCGGAGGAGCGCCTGATCTTCCGCCAGGGCTACGCCGGGCTGCTGTGGACGAAGCAGTTCTACCACTACGCCATCGACGAGTGGCTGTCCGGCGACAAGCACGGCCCACCGCCGCCGCCGGAGCGGCTCACGGGGCGGAATCACGACTGGAAGCACTTCATCGCCCGCGATGTCCTCTCGATGCCCGACAAATGGGAATATCCCTGGTTCGCCGCCTGGGACACCGCCTTCCACATGATCCCCTTCGCGCGGATCGACCCGGAGTTCGCCAAGCACCAGCTGCTGCTGCTACTACGGGAATGGTACATGCATCCGAACGGCCAGCTGCCGGCCTACGAGTGGAATTTTTCCGACGTCAACCCGCCGGTCCACGCCTGGGCCGTGTGGCGCGTCTACAAGATCTCCGCCGCCAAGGGCGAGCGCGACCTGCTGTTCCTCGAGCGCTGCTTCCAGAAGCTGCTGCTCAACTTCACCTGGTGGGTCAACCGCAAGGACGCCGATGGCAACCACGTGTTCGGCGGCGGCTTCCTCGGCCTGGACAATATCGGCGTCTTCGACCGCTCCCACCACCTGCCCGACGGCTCGGTCCTGTTCCAGGCCGACGGCACCGCCTGGATGGCCGGCTACTGCCTGACCATGCTCACCATGGCACTGGAGCTCGCCCGCACCCGGCCCGCCTATGAGGACATCGCCTCGAAGTTCTTCGAGCACTTCGTTTCCATCACGGATGCGATCAACTCCGACGACGACACCGGCCTGTGGGACGAGGAAGACGGCTTCTACTATGACCGCCTGATTTTCGAAGGCCAGGAGTCGGTGCCCCTGCGCACCCGCTCGCTGGTCGGGCTGCTGCCGCTGTGCGCATCGACGGTGCTCAACCAGAGCCACCTCGACGAGCTGCCCGGCTTCCGCAAGCGGGTCGACTACTTCCTTTCCATCCGCCCGGACCTGCTGCGCTACATCAAGGTCCAGCGCCACAACGGCGAGAAAAACCCGGTGCGCTGCCTGCTCGCCATCCCCACCGAGCGCCGCCTGCTGCGCTGCATGGAGCGGCTCACCGATCCCGACGAGTTCCTCAGTCGGTTCGGCATCCGCTCGCTGTCGAAGGCCCATGAAAAACCCTTCGTCTTCGAGCACGGCGGCCAGCGGAACGAGGTCGCTTACACCCCGGGCGAGTCGGACACCGACATGTTCGGCGGCAACTCCAACTGGCGCGGCCCGATCTGGTTCCCGATCAACTTCCTCATCATCGAGGCGATCGAGCGTTACCACTACTTCTACGGTGACTCCATCAAGCTGGAGTATCCGAAGGGCTCGGGAAACCAGGTCACCTTCCGCGAGATCGCCGAAGACCTGTCGAACCGGATGGTCTCGCTCTTCAAGCCGGATGCCGAAGGTTACCGACCGTGTTTCGGCGACGCCAAGCGCTACACCGACGTCGAGCACTGGCAGAACCTTTTGCTCTTCCACGAGTATTTCCATGCGGAAACCGGCGAAGGCCTCGGTGCCTCCCACCAGACCGGCTGGACCTCGCTCGTCATCCGCCTGATCCGCGAGCAGCTGGAAAAGGAGTAAGGAGCGCCGATTGTGAAATCGGCCCGCCCCGCCTGCCCAAGCCGGACTCACCCTCGATAGAGAGCTTCCAAGCCCCATCACGCCGAGGCCAGCCAGCATGGTGCGCGGACTTGATCTTCTCCTTATCAGATTTCGCCGATTTCGTTGTTTTCCCCATCCACGAAGAGAAGCAGGGAACAACGAAAGGGTCGAAATGGACGAAAGGAGAGGATGGTGAACTGCTTCGCAGGTCTCTACCCAGAAATGGCAATCACCGCGAACTGGCGATGCCGATTTCATCATCGGCGCTCCTAGCCCTCCAGCAAACTCACCGCCATCTCCCGCGCGGACTTTCCGCCGCCGCCGAGCATGCGCACCAGCTCGTCGATCCGCTCGTCGCCGGTCACCGGGAAAAGCCGCGACCGGGTCCGGCCGCTCGTCACTTCCTTGAGCACCACGTAGTGCCGCGCCGCGGTCGCCGCGACCTGCGGGAAGTGCGTGATCGCCACCACTTGGTGCCGCTCGCCCAGCGCCGCCATCTTTTTCCCGACCGCGCGCGCGATCTCGCCGCCGACGTTGGCGTCGATCTCGTCGAAGACCATCAACGGCGTCGCGTCCTGGTCCGCCAGCGCGCTCTTCACCGCCAACATCACGCGGCTGACCTCGCCGCTCGAGGCAATCTGCCGCATCGGCTGCAGGGGCTCACCCGGGTTCGGCCCGAACAGGAACTCGGTCGACTCGAAGCCCGCCGCGCCCGGCTCGCGATGCACCGCGAGCTGGATCTCGAAGGACGACTGCTTGAAACCGAGGTCGCGCAGCTGGCCGGCGATCTCCTTCGCCAGCTTCGGCGCCGCCTTCTTGCGCTTCAGGCCGATCGCCCGGCCCTCCTTGTCGACCTTTTCCCGCAACGCCGCCGCCTCGGCCGCCAGTGCGTCGAGCCGCTCGCCACGGTTGTCGACCGCGTCCAGCCGGTCCGCGCAGCGATCGCGGTGCGCCAGTACGGCGTCCAACGTAGGTCCGTATTTCCGCTTCAGCGTTTCGAAAAGGTTCACCCGGTCCTCCAGCGCCGCCGCCTCACGCGGGTCGAGGTCGAGATCCTCGGCGTAGTCGGAAAAGGTCCGCTCCAGCTCCTGCAGCTCCAGCACCGCGCCCTCCAGCCCGAGGGTCCGGTCGGACACGCTCGGGTCGAGCTTTTCGATCTCCCGCACCAGCCGCTGGACTTCGCCGAGCAGGGTCACGATCCCGCCATCGTCACCGCCGAGCAACCCGGCCGCGGCGCCGGCCAACTCGACGAGCCGGGTGGCATTTCCCGCGCGACGGCAGCGGTCGGTGATCTCGTCCTCCTCCTCCGGCTTCAGCTCGGCGGCATCGATCTCCGCCAGCTGGTGGCGCAGCAGTTCCAGCTCCGCCTCGCCGGCGCTCTCGGCTTCGCGCAGCTCTTCCCACTCGTTCTGTTTCTCGCGCCACGCGCGCCACAGCTCGCGGTAGCCGTCGAGGTCGGCCCCGGCGTAGGCGTCCAGCATCGCCAGCTGGCGCTCGGTGGAAAGCAGCGACTGGTGGTCGTGCGGCCCGTGCAGGTCGACGAGGTGCTCGCCGAGGCGTTTCAGCAAATTCAGCGTCACCGGCGAGTCGTTGACGAACTGGCGGTTTCCCGTCTGCCCGATCACCCGCCGCACGATCAGCGCCTCGCCGCCGCAGGCTTCCAGCCCGCCCTCCTCCAGCACGGCATCGATTTCCGCGGAGTCCTCCAGCTCGAACACGGCCTCGACGATGCACTGCGTTTCCCCGGAGCGGATCAGCGACTTGTCCGCGCGTTCGCCGAGCACGAGTTTCAGCGCGCCGACGATCACCGACTTGCCCGCGCCGGTTTCGCCGGTCACGCCGACCAAGCCGGGACCGAGTTCCCACACGAGTTCATCGACCAGGGCGAGGTTGCGGATTTTCAGGAGGCTCAGCATGGGCGGGCGGATCATAGCCGCAGGCTTGCCCGAATCAACCGTGCCTCCGTGGCGAGTTTCGAAATTCCGATCCCGCTCGGCGAACCCGGGCTCCGGGCCTCACTTTTCGCTGGTGGAAAGCGTGCCGCGGACCTCGATCGTGCGGTCGAGATCGAAGGTGATGTGGGCCACCCGCTCGGGCCTGCGTCCGTCGAAGGGGGTGACGGTCAGCAGCTCGAGGGTGTATCGGCCGTCGGACTCGACGTCGGCGGGATCGATCTCGATCGGCAGCACGGCATCCTGCGGGGCATAGGTGTTGTAGGAAATGACGGATGAGGCCACGACCCGGCCGACGGTGCCCAGGATTTCGGAGCCGGGATAGATTTGCACATAGGTCTGGCTGTCCGGATAGAGGTCGTGGCACACGGCCCGGACCTCGGAGGGGATCGCATGATAGGGGTGCGTGGGATCGATGCCCTCGATGATTCCATCGCACACCGGCCAGACCTGGATCTTCGAGGAGGTGATCACGGCCTCCCGGTCCTCACCGAGCTGCACGCAGGCGGCAAAAGTTTCCTCGCCGCAGGCCTTGGTGGGACGCGCGGCGGGCAGGGCCTGGTAGATGGTCGGATCCTCGAAATCGCCGTTCCGGGTAAACTCCCATGCCTGATCGTAGCTGCCTTGGCCGGAGCCGTCGGGATAAGGCACGTGGAGGTCGGGATGGTAGAACTTGAAATCCCGCTCCAGCGTCAGCCGCATGATCCCGCCACGGGGATCGCCGGGGGCCGCCAGATTGCGGATCGAGAGCTGCATCCGGTAGGGGCGGTCGGCGCGGGTGCGCGGGGTCGGGCACGGATCCTCCGAGCCGAGCGTCACGGAGGCGGTCGGGAGGTGGGTGCCGACCGTGATTTCATCGAGCCTCCGAGGCATGGGTCCGGTGTCTTCGGAGCCGCCGAGGATTCCATCGAGGTGGATGCCGAGAAGGTCGGCATCGACCAGGTGCGAATCGAGCGAGACGTTCACGTGGACCTCATCGCCGGCGTTGAGATCGAGCAGCGAGAAGGGGTCGTAGGTTTCATCCTGATAGGCGTAGAGCTGGAAGATGGCACCCTCGCCCTCCAGCGGCTTGGATAGGATCTCACCGGTTTTTCCCGAGACCGGGATGTCATAGACGACCCACCCCGGCTCGAGGAGCTGGATCTGGCGCACGAAATCGGTGGCCCGCGCCGGCATCACCGCGCACGCGGAGACGAGGAGTAAAGGGAGTCTCACGGGCGAGCGGGTAGCAGGGTGACCGGATGGCCGCGGAGGGTGGCGACGACCACGCGATCCGCCCGGGCGAATTCGCGGCGCGCCGAGTCGGGGATCGGCTTCTCTCCGCGGACCTGCTCCGGACTCACCTCGTAGGTGGAAACCCAGGCCCGGTTGGCGGCGAGGAAGGCCGGCCAGGCAAGCGGCTCTCCCCCGGCGCTGCGGCCGACCTTTGCCGCCCATTTGTCAGGGCAGAAGATCACCGAGCCTTTCGGCAGGATCGCCCAGCGGTCCGCCGCCCGGAGGAAGGTGGACATTTCCGCGAGCCCGAGGCCGCGCTTCCTGGCGGGAAGCGGGCGAGGGACGATGGTTCCGCTGGCAGACCGGCGAGCCGAAAACTCGGCATCGCTCAAGGATTCGCTGCTCGGTACCCCCCAGTCCGAAGGAATCCGCCCCTGACCCACCCCGGGCCTTGTTTGGGCAGTCGCCAACGGAACCATCGTGATTCCCCACAGAATGCATACGTTAATCATGATCAGCGCTCGATCCGGCTCCAGCCGGGGCCGCCGGGGCCGCTCAGGTCAATCGTCACGCTCGCCAGTTCCGGGACATCGAAATCCGGCAAAGCCAGCCCGTTGCCGGATGCCCCGGCCGGCGGCGTGCCGAGAACGATCAGGTTCACGTCCCCGAGATCCAGCCCGAGAAACGGCGGCCGGTAGGGTGTTTCGGGATCATCCCGATCGATGCGATATCTGATGACCGCACCGGCCCCGTAGAGCACCGTGTTTCCGGATACAGTGAGCTTTCCGGTCATCGGCGGCGGGGCAAAGTGGCACTCACCGAGAACGTAGAAGTAACCTTTCGGGTTCAGGTTGTAATGGTCGGGGCTGGCGACCGCACCGAGGACGCTGCCGAGGAGGGTCGATCCCGGCAGGTGGAAGGCGAGGTTCACCGGAACCTGATGGTCCGGGTCGCACAAGGTCCAGCGTTCCCCGTAGATGTGCACCGGGCCGTTCGCAGCGCCAACCGTGTCACCGGTGATCGCGAGAACCTCGGGATAAAACTTCACCAGCCCGGTTTGCAGGCACACCCACGCCACCGAATCCACCGTGTGGCCCGTGTCCACGAAGCCGAGGAACTTCGAGTGGAACCTGCCATCCACGGTCGTGGCGGAGGCCGCTCGGTTCCCGAGTTCGAGCTGCCCCGCCACGCCGAACACCTGGTAGCGATAGGGCGTCCCCAAGGACACGGAGGCGGAGCGTTGGTATTCTTGAAGAGTCACGGGTGCGTTCATGCCGGGCGCCCAGCATGCCACCTGGGCGGACGCCGCTGACGGCAGCCCTGCGCAGACGAGGCAGCTGAGCCCGCCGAGCAGGCGGAAAATAAAGTTCATGGCTGGTTTTCGAAGGGGGCCACGCATCGTGGCTCACTCTCCTCCACTCCGGCCCGGGACAGACCGCATCAAGTCGAGTGGAGTGATCCTTCCCACAATCGGTCCCGCTTACAAGATAGGCCGTGAACCTTTTCCTTAAACCATATTTAAACAGTTTGAAGCCCTTCATCATGAGCGGCTTTAGAATCCCGTTAGAGAAGGATAACCACCACTCCCCGGCGATCGGTAGGGACGGGTGAGTTCAAGAAAGCAAACAGCCCGAGTTTATCCAACGACCGCCGCCGCAGGAAAGCCATGACATCGGATCATGAGCTGCAGGCGGTCGGCCGGACCAAGCAACGCCCGAGCCTCGGGGTGCCCCACCTGCTCAGTCGCGGGTCGCCTCGCGGATCTGCGCTTCGCTGAAACCCTGGTCTTCCAGCCAGCCGACCGCAGCGTTGGAGTCGCGTTGATACCAGCGGTTGGCGAGGGATTTCACCGTGTCCCAACGGCGCGATTCATCGCCGATGGAGGCCGCCCAGCCGAGCGACGATGCGGGATCGACGCCGACCACCTGTTGGGCGTAGGCCATCACCGCCTTGTCGCGCGGTTCACCCTCGGAAAGGCCGCTGAGCCACTGGCCGGCGGAGGTCGGATCACGCTCGGCCCAGTTTTGGGAAATCGCCTCGTAGGCTCCGGCCTGCGCCGCTGGATCGGACAGGCGGCTGGCCCACTGCAGGGCTTGGTCGGGTTCCTTGGCGGACCAGGTGGCGGCCAGCGATTCATACATTTTCGGCGTGCCGCCGTTCATGCCTTCGAGTGCCGAGGCGGCGTCCGCGGGGCTCTCGCCCGCCCAGTGCCGGAGCACGGCGGCCACGGCGCTGTCGGCCGAGCCCCCGGCCGGCAGCCGGCTGATGTAGCGGAAGGCCCCTTCCGGATCGCGCTCCGCCCACTGGCCGGCGGCCTGCATCATGCCCTGGTGGGCGGCGCCGCCATCCTGCGATTCGGCGAACTTGAAGGCCGCCTCGCCATCCTGCCAGGACCAGCTTCGCAACAAGGTCTGCAACGCGGCCTCCTTGACCACCGGATCGCTCAGGCCGGCGACGTAGGCGGAGGCATCCTGCGGCGACTTTCCCACCCACTGCTCGATCGCCTCGGTGACGACCCGGGTCTGCGATTGCCCGGGCGGCAGCGTCTCGGCCAGCGACAGCGCCCGGGCGGGATCGCGGTCCGCCATCTGGGCCGCGATCACGCCCAGCATGCCGGTCCGTTTCGACTCGTTCGGCTCGCCCATGGCGAAAGTGAGCGCGCCTTCGGGATCGACACCCATCCAGGCCTCCACGATCCCCTGCCGCATGCCGTCCTTGAAATTGTCGGTATCGAAGGTGTCGACGATCTCCATCGCCCGCTTCATGTCCAGGCCGGCCAGTTGCTGGCCGATCTGCTGGACGAACCACCCGTCGAAGTTGCTTTCCCCGATGTCCTTGGCGAGCGCCACCGCCTCCTGCGGCGAGCTCCACGCCAGCCACCAGAAGCCGTCCTTGGCGATGCGGACCTGCTCGGCCGGGTTGGCGACCGTTTTCAGCCACTCCGCCGCCTCCCCCGGCGAACGGCTGGCCCATTCGCCGAACACGCCCTCCAGCGCCTCGATCCGCACGTTGTCCTTGAGGTGCTCGCCCGCCCAGGCGACGGCCGCCTGCGGGTCGTTGCGACCCATTTCCCGGCAGACGCTGCGCATCGCATCGTCCGAGCATTCGCCCGGGTGCTCCGCCGCCCAGGCCGCGGCGGCATCGACATCGAGGCTCTGCCAGGTGCCGAGGATCGAGTCCGCCGCCGAGCGCCGCTCCAGGCCCTCGAGCTGGTCGAAGGCCGCCATCGCCGCGCCTTCGTCGTCGCGGAACCACTGCCCGAAGACCGAGCCGAGGATGCCGTTGCGCCCGGTGCCGGGCAGCGTGCGGCAGGCCTCGAGCGCCTCCACCGGGTTGACCTTCGCCCACGAGGCGAACAGGGGCGAGGGCTCGAGCCCGGGGATCGACTTCAGCAGCGCGAACGCCCCCTGCGGGTCGGTCTCCGCCATCGAGCCGAGCACGATTTCCGAGGCCCGCCGCTGCAGCGGCCCCTCGGTCACCGAGCGGGCCAGCGTCCACGCCCCCTGCGCGTCGGTTTTCACCATGGTGGAAAACACCGCCTGCATCGCCTGGTCGGAGTCCCAGCGATCGAGCTCCATCGCCTGCCCGAGGGCGGCATTGGGATCGATCTCCGCCCAGCGCTCGAAGATCATCTGCACCGCGACCATGCGCTTTCCCCACGAGCCGCGGATCTGGGCGGAATCGAGCAGCTTCAGCATCTCGCCCAGCTCCTCCTCGCCGCAGCCGTCGAGCTGGCGGGTCAGCGCGTTGAGGATCCGGCGGTCCGAGCCGCCGGCGGCGAGCAGCTCCTCGAAGGTCCGCACGCCGGCCTGCGCGCCGCCCTCGAACCGGGTCCGCCGGCCGTCGCGGACCTCCGACTTCGTCGAAACGGCCTCGTCCCCCGGCGGTGGCGCGGCTTTTCCCAGCCGACCCAGGCCCCAGCCCGCGGCCAGGGCCACCACCACGCACGACACCACCCAGGGTTTTCTCATTCTCCCTTTCCTAGCCAGCGTCCCGCGCGGGCGGAAGCGGGAACTTTCCGCGTCCCGCGTTCTTGAACCGGGGCCGCCACGGCCCGAAGCTCGGCGCCGTGCGACTCCTCCTCACCCTCGCCTACGACGGCCGTCCGTTCGACGGCTGGCAGTCGCAGCCCGGCGGCAACACCGTCCAGGACCTGCTGGAAAACGCCGCCTCCGCCATCGCCAAGCAGCCGCTCCGCGTCCACGGCTCCGGCCGCACCGATGCCGGCGTCCACGCGCTCGCCCAGACCGCCCACTTCGATCCGCCGGAGGGCCTCACCATGGGGCCGGACAACTGGCTCGCCGCCCTCAACACCAAGCTGCCCCGCACCATCCGCGTGATGGCCGCCCGCGAGGTGGATGCCGGTTTCCACGCCCGCTTCTCCGCCTGCGGAAAAACCTACCACTACGAACTTAGTACTTCGCCCGTGCTCACGCCCTTCCGCCACGGCCTGGCGTGGCATCTGCCGCGCGGGCTCGATGCCGGCCTGCTCGCCGCCGCGCTGGATGCCTACCGCGGCCGGCACGACTTCGAGGCCTTCTGCGCCCGCCGCGGCAACGAGACCGAGGCGACCGACCATCACCGCACGCTCACCCGGGCCGAGGTTTCCCCGTCCGGCGGCGGCCTGCGGCTGACTTTCACCGGCGATGGCTTCCTCTACAAAATGGTGCGCCTGCTCGTCGGCACCGCGGTGCAGGTGGCCACCGACCGCATGCCGCTCGGCGAGATCGCCGCGCTGCTCGACCAGCCGGCCGGACTCCCGCACGGCCGCAGCTCGCACTGCGCGCCGGCCGACGGATTGTTTCTCGAAGCCGTCCACTACGATTCCCCGTCGTGAGCACGGCCGGGCGAGGGCGTCCGACCCAACCGCCTGAGGTCATGCAGAAGGATGGGAGCCCCGACTCCTAACAATCCGTCCGTCATCGCACCCACCCCATCGCGTGATGGCAAAAAATGCGGATTTTCATCATGGTCGCCCCCGTCAGCCGCGAGCGGCCGGTCACTCAACAGGACAGCGAGCCCGGCGCCCGATCGAACTGACAAGCTTTAAAGAATAGGGAGAACACCAAGGGCGGCCCGGGATTCCGGGGGGAGTTCGCGGGCCGCCCTTTTTGCCCCCTCAAAGCGGCGTGACGATGATGCCGGTGTCGCCGCTCGGCCGCCCGAACCACGGATAAAGCGGGCTCAGGCGATAGAACTGCCGGGGCCGGCCCTGCCTGAGGAAATGACGGACGCCGGCGGCGGAAGACCAGTCGGCCGTCTGCCACGAACCCAGCGCCTCGCTGCGCTGCATGCGGAAATCGAGATACCTCTGGCTGTAGCCCGGGGCGGGCACCGTCCACATCATCGAGGGCTCCATGGAAAGCCCCGAGTAGGTTCCCGGCACCATCGTGAACGGCCCCAGGCTCGACCCCGAAAGGGGATCCGAGCCGAGCGCGAACTCGATCAGGTTCGCCTGCCCGTCGCCATCCGCATCCTGCTGCGGCAGCCACTGCGGCATCAGCGCCGTGCCGCGCGACTTCGCCCACACCTCGTAGCTGCCGGCGCGGTTCAGCACCACGCCGCCGTGGTTGGTGCCGGAAAAGTCGGCCCCGGGGGCGCCGCCGGCACTATAGATGAAGTAGCTGCCCACCGCCGTCCCCAGCGCCTCGCCGGCGGTGCCGGTCTGGTGGTAGAGCAGGTCCAGCACGCCGAGCGTCGGCCCGAGCTGGCCCCAGGTCGAGATCCGCCCCGCGCCGCTGGCCGCCTTGGGCGAGCCGACGCACAGGTTCAGGTTGGAGACCGCCACCGAGCTGCCGAAGCTCGGCCCCTCCGTCGAGGTCCCGCTCACGGTCGAAAAGGGGTCACCCGCCAGCGCATTGTAGGCGTAAAGGTAGGCCTTGCCGGTGCCGCCGGTGTTTCCCGTGGCCCCGACCGCCAGCGTGAGGAGATCCCCCGCCACGCTCCTGCCGAATCCCGGCGGCGACCCCGCCGGCGGGGTCAGCGTCTGCTGCACGCCCCAGGCATCCGAGCCGCCCTCGTTCCGCCCCAGCACCGCCACCCGCCCGGAAGCTCCGCCGATCGGCGGCTGGGACACTCCCAGCAGCGTGTCCCCCGGGCCGAAAAACGCCACTCCGCTGCCGAAGGCCGCGCCGGGGATCGTGGCCGGCCGCACGCGCTTCGTCAGGCGGCTCCAGGTCGTCGGGCTGCCGGTATCCCGCCCGAACACGATCACCGCTCCGGCATCCGCGCCCGCGTCGTCGTCGCCCGGCATGCCCACCGCCATTGTGGTCGCGCCCTCGCTGCTTCCGAGGGGATTGCCCGTCACGGCCACCGACGCTCCGAACTCGTCGCCGGCCGCCAGCGTTTCCCCGTGGGCCAGCGCCGTGCCCGGACCCACCTCGCCGAGCAGCCCGCCGAACCAGTAGGCCGCACCCTTGCCGCCATCGCGGCCCGGCTCCCCGACCACCAGCACCATGCCCGAGAAAAGCGAATCCTCGCCGGTGTGGACCGCCACCGATTCGCCGAAGCGGGCCCCGGCCTGCGGCGCGGGACTCACCACCCGGCCCAGCGGGATCAGGATCTGGCCACTGTCCTCGCCCGTCACCGCCAGCCCCCACAGCATCACCGCGCCGGTCTGCGCGCCCATCCACGCATCGTCCGGCATGCCCACCGCGATGATTCCGCCCGACATCGAAATGGACTTGCCCAGGCCCGCCGGCGCGCCCGGGCCATCGATCCGCTGCACCTGCGCCCAGCTTGCCGCACGACGGAAAACGGTCGCCGCCCAGGACGCCCCGCCCCCGGCATAGGCTTCGTCGGCCAGGCCGAAGAGGGCGTCGTCGCCTGCCACCGCCACGAATTTCAACCCCGACCGGACGGTCAGCAGCGACGGGGAGCCATTGACGTGACCGAGGTCGCGGGTCGCCTCGTGCGCCCAGCCCGTGGCCCCGGCCCCCGGCCCGTAGAAGTCGGCCGTGGCCACCTCATGGAAAACCAGCAGCTCCGGCCGCGGCAGCGACATCACCACCAGGTTCGGGCCATCGGCATCGAGCGTCAGATAGGCATCGTTCGCCGTGCCCGCGCGCACCGTGCCCGCGTGCCCCCAGGCATCCGTGCCGCCCGTGTTGCGGGAAAAGGCCTCCACCTGAAGCACGCCGCCGGTCGCCGCCTCCGCCACCACCGCCAGGCGGTCGCCCGCCAGCGCCACGGCACCCGGATTTTTCAGCCCCAGCGCCGTCACATCGATCGTGGCCACCGTTTCCCATGGCCCGCCCGCCGCCGTGCGCTCCCGCACCTGCACCTCGTCCGCCGCCTGGCTCGCCGCCACCAGCCGCGTGCCCCGCAGGCACAGCCCGCTCACGCCCGCCCCGCCGAAGGTCTCGGGCGGCGGCGTGAAACGGAAGTGATTCACCTCCGTCCACGCCCCCCCGGCGAACTCGTACACCCGCACGACGGGATCCAGGATCCCGGCGCCCGAGCCATTGGTCTGCACGGCGGCGTAGTTGCCATCGATCGAGATCCGGACCGCCTCCTCATCGACCGGCAGCACGATGCTCCCGGCGCTGCCGAAGTACTGCCAGTCCGGCGGAAACGACGGCCGGTGGATTTCGACCACGTTGCCCACCCCGATCGCGGCCATTTCCTGGGAGGCGTTCAAGGCCGCCGCGGTGATCGCGGTGCCGGTCGAAAGCTCGTCCTCCTCGGCCCAGGTGCCCGTGCCATCGCGCCGGTACACCACCGCCTTCCGCCCGCCGGGAACCGGCTGGAGAATCATCGCCACGCTGCCGCTGGCCTCCACGTCCACCGGCAGGTTCTGCTGGTTCGGCGCCAGGGTCCCCACCTCGTAGCGCCACGCGTGTTCCTGCCCGCAAGCCACCGCCGCCATCCCGAGCAAACCGATCAGAAAGCTTTTCATGATCCTCGCTCCCTACTTCAACCGGCTCCACCAAACAATCACCAAACGCACGGGGCAGGTCGTCACGGAGGAGGCAAAAAACCCTGACGGGGATGCGGCGCGGAATCCGCATGACGGGGAGAACGGACCCACCGTCCCCGATCGCCGCTGAAACACCCGCTGGCTTCATTCCGTATGCGGATCCCGCCCAGCGACCACTTCGATTCCTTTCATGAAACCACGCTCCATCGCCGCCGTTTTCGTCCTGCCCGCCCTCGTCTCCCCGCTGTTCGCCGACGGCGCGTTCTACGGCGACCCGCCGGATGCCACCCACCCGTGGGCCATCCACGACATGAACCGGCCGCAGCCCCCACGCGTCGAGCCCGGCACCTTCAGCACCCAGCAGCAGCCCGGCACCCCGCCCTCCGACGCCACCATTCTCTTCGACGGCACCAGCGCCTCGCTTTCCCGCTGGGAGGCCGACAAAAACCCGCCCGAAACCACCCAGTGGGTCGCCCGCGATGGTGCCCTGCAGTGCGTGCCCGGCTCCGGCATGATCCGCACCAAGGAACAATTCGGCGACTGCCAGCTCCACGTCGAGTGGGCCTCGCCGACCCGGATCGAGGGCAACAGCCAGGGCCGCGGCAATTCCGGCGTCTTCCTCATGGGCGAGGTCGAGGTGCAGGTCCTCAACAACTACGACAACCCGACCTACTCCGACGGCTTCGCCGGCTCCGTGTATGGCGTGAACCCGCCGATGGCCAACGCCCTGCGCAAGCCCGGCGAGTGGCAGTACTACGACATCGTTTTCCGCCGCCCGGTGTATGAGGGCGACCAGCTCGTCGATCCCGGCTACCTCACCGTGTTCTGCAACGGCGTGTTGCTCCAGGACCACACCCCGCTCGAGGGCGGCGGCGGCCACCGCACCCGCAGCCATGACCGTCCGTTTCCGGAAACGGGACCGCTCAAGCTCCAGGACCACGGCAACCCCGTGCGCTTCCGCAACATCTGGATCCGCCCGCTGCCAAAGCGCGCCATTGAGGGCGGCGACACCAGCGTGATGAGCCCCGAGGCCACCACCGCCAAGCGCCACGAGATCGCCGCCGGCATCCGCGACCAGGCCGCCGACCTGAAAGGCAAGGACAAGCTGCTCCACCTCCTCGAATCCCTCTGCTACGAGCAGGACGCCGCCGCGGAAAAGGAAGCCGCCAAGATGGTCGGTGCCTTCGCCTCCAACCTCAAGCGCACCCCGGACGACAAGCTCGAGTCGATGAAGGGCGACGTCCTCCAAGTCAACGGCGCGCTCCAGTACCTCGCCCACTTCGACATCGCGAAGTTCGACGAAACCGACGACATCCAGAAGCTCGTCAAGGACCGCGAGTGGGACAAGTGACGGTAGGGTCGACCGCGAATCGCCTGACGACATCTCTTTCCCCTCACCCAAGGCTGCGCCCGTGCGGCCCTGAAGAGGGAGGGAACAACGAAACGGTCGAAATGGACGAAATGAAGAACGGGGCACTGCGAAGATTCCCCTGAAGTCTGCGGATCGATCTTCCCCTCCCGCGCTGCGTTTTTCCAAGCGTCGGGTCCGGCCGAATCCGGTAGGGAAATCGGAGCCGCGGGGTAGCTCGCGGTCGACCGAGGGCGGTCGACCCTACCGTCTTCAAATTTCGTCCCTTTCGCCGATTTCGTTGTTCCCCCTTCCCTCCACGCTGCCCCGGCTTGTCCGTGATTCCCGTGCAGATAGGGTCGACCGCTCTCGGTCGTCCGCGAACCGCCTGAAGACCCCTCTCCCCCGTCACCCACGGCTTCGCCCATGCAGCTCTGAAGAAGGAAGGAACAACGAAATGGTCGAAATGGACGAAATGAAGAACGGGGCACTGCGATAATCACCCTGAAGTCTGCGGATCGATCTTCCCCGTTCCCGATGCGTTTTCCCAAGCGTGGGTTTCCGCCAAAGTCGATCGAGACATCGGAGCCGCGCAGGTCACTCGCGGTCGACCGAGGGCGGTCGACCCTACCGTCTTCAAATTTCGTCCCTTTCGCCGATTTCGTTGTTCCCGATTCCCTCCACGCTGCCCCGGCTTTCCGTGTTTTCCGTGACTTCCGTGGTTCCGATTGCGTTGGTCGGAGCGCATGGCGGTCGGCCGGTTTCCCATGATCCGCCTGATAGGGAAATCGGAGCCGTGGGGTAGCTCGCGGTCGACCGAGGGCGGTCGACCCTACCATCTCCAGACTTCGCCCATTTCAGCATTTCAGCATTTCAGCTTTTCAGCATTTCAGCTTTTCAGCATCCCCGTAGGTCACGGCCTCTCCTTGAATCATGACCTGGGATGCTCTAAAGAAGCGGTCGTTCGTTTCCCTCGCGTCATGGCCGTGGACCAGCTCACCCAGATCCTGAAGACCTCCAGCGGGGACGACACCCTCGCTTCGGCCGAGCTGCTGCCGCTGGTCTACGACGAGCTGCGCAACGTGGCCCGCCGGCTGATGTCGCAGAAGGCCCTGCAAGGCACGCTGCAGCCGACCGCGCTGGTCCACGAAGCCTGGCTGAAGCTTTCTCACCAGGACGAGAAGCTGTGGTGCGACCGCTCCCAGTTTCTCGGCACCGCCGCCAAGGCCATGCGCCACATCCTGGTCGATCGCGCGCGGGCCAAGCTGAGCCTGAAGCGCGGCTCGGAGTTCGAGGTGGTGCCGATCCAGTCGAACAGCCTGGAAATCGCCGGCACCTCGCCGGACGAGCGCGTGCTGATGGTCGACGAGCTCCTCGACCGCCTCGAAATCGAGGATCCATCCAGCGCGCGGATCATCCAGCTGAAGTTTTTCGGCGGCCTGACCAACCAGGAGGTCGCGGCCATGGACGGCGTCACGGAGCGCACCATCGAGCGCCAGTGGGCCTTCGCCAAAGCCCGCCTGTTCCGGATGATCCGCCAGGAAACCGGCGCCCCGTGAGCGGGCCGATCGACAAGCTGCTGTTCGATGCCGCCGCGGGCCTGACCGACCCCGACGAGCGGCGCGCGTTCCTCGACCACACCTGCCGCGAGGATCCGGCGCTTCGCACGCTGCTGGAGGAAATGCTCGAAGTCCGCGACGAGGCGGAGGACTTCTTCACTTTCCCGCAGGCGTCCGGAAATCCACCGCCGGCCGCCGAGTCCCGGCACGGAGCCGAGGAAAACGTCGGCACCAGCATCGGCCGCTACCGGCTGATCGAGCGGCTCGGCGAGGGCGGCGGCGGGGTCGTTTACCTGGCCGAGCAGCAGGAGCCGGTGCGGCGCAAGGTGGCGCTGAAGATCATCCGCCTCGGCATGGACACCGAAAGCGTGATCGCCCGCTTCGAGATCGAGCGCCAGGCGCTGGCGCTGATGGACCACCCGAACATCGCCCGCGTGCTCGATGCCGGGGCCACCGCCACCGGCCGGCCGTACTTCGTGATGGAGCTGGCCGATGGCGAAAGGATCACCGCTTTCTGCGACCACCAGCAGCTCGGATTGCGCGACCGCCTGGGACTCTTCGTCCAGGTGTGCGAGGCCATCCAGCACGCCCACCAGAAGGGCGTCATCCACCGCGACATCAAGCCGTCCAACGTGCTCGTCCGCAGGCACGAGGGCCGGCTGGTGCCGAAGGTGATCGACTTCGGCATCGCCAAGGTCACCGCCACCGGGCTGGCGGCGGAAGGCACCGCCACCCGTCCGGGCCAATTCATCGGCACCCCCGCCTACATGAGCCCGGAGCAGGCCGAGGGCGGCGTGGACATCGATACCCGCAGCGACATCTACAGCCTCGGCGCGCTGCTCTACGAGTTGCTGACCGGCAGCCCGCCGGTGCCGGTGGAAACGGACGGCACGGTCGGCGAGGCGGAGCTGCGCGAGCGGCTCCGGCGCGGCGTGACCGAGACGCCCTCCGCGCGGGTGCGGAAAGCATCGCCCGCCGCCCTGGCGGAGATCGCCCGCCAGCGCGGCGTCGACGCGGCGCGGCTGCCCGGCCTGCTGGCGGGCGACCTCGACGGCATCGTGATGAAGGCGATCGATCGCGACCGCCCGCGGCGCTACGAGACCGCCAACGGGCTGGCGCTCGACGTCCAGCGCTACCTTGCCGGGCAGCCGGTCATCGCCCGTCCGCCGAGCCGCTGGTATTTGCTCAGCAAGTTGGTGGCGCGCAACCGCGTCGTCTTCATCGCCGCGGCCATCGCGCTGTCCGGGCTGCTGGGCGGCTTCGGCGTCTCGACCTGGCTGTTCTTTCGTGAACGCAGCGCCCGCCACGAACAGGCGAAGCTCCGCGTCCAGGCCGAGCAGGCGACCGCCAACGAAGTCCGGCTGCGGGAGAACGCGCAGGTGGCCGACCTCGTGCGTCAGGCCGCGGTGCATCTGAAATACGGCGAGGACCAGGCGGCCGATGAGTTGCTGGCCGGCTTGCCCGCCACCAGCATCCCGGCCTCGCTGGAGGCCTCGTCCACCCTCATGAACGTCGCGGAGTGGAACCTCGCCCACGGGCGTTGGCAGGCCGCCAGCGAGCGCTTTTTCTCGCTCGGCCACGTCGTCACCAGCGTGGACATGAGCGATTCGCAGGACATTTCGTTCCGCGTACTTTCGGTCCTGACCGCCGTGGCCGAGTGGGGCGAGCCCGGCCAGTATGACGAGCTGCGCCAGTTGACGATCGACCGCTTCGGCGACTCGTCCAACCCGGTGGTCGCCGAGCACACCGTCAAGGCCACGCTGCTCAAGCCCGCCGACCCGGCCACGCTCGCGCGGCTGGCTCCGCTGGTGGCCGTCCTGCGGGATTCGCTGGAGGTCACCGACGACCGGCGGGGGCCGCACATGGTGGCGTGGCGGCAGTTTTCCCTGGCCCTCATCGCCTATCGCGAAGGTCGCTGGGACGATGCCGAAGAGCGCGCGCGGCTGAGCCTCGGGCTGGCCAGCAACAGCGCCCCGCGCGAGGTTTCCAACCAGCTGCTGCTCGCCATGATCGCCTTCGAGCGTGGCCGCGAAAAGGAGGCCCGCCAGGAGGTCGTCCGGGTGCGGGAAAAGGTCGATCGCTGGCTGCAGGAGCCCTTCCAGGTGGTCAATCCGGACGGCACGCTCTGGTACAACCAGCATGCGGCGCTGCTGCTGCTGCTCGAGGCCGAAGCCCTGGTGGGCGGGGCGCCGCGCTAGCGGCTTGCCGGCGGGCCGGCTTTTTTCAGGAAAAAACCGTGTCGGGTTTGTCGGCGGGATTCCGTCTTCCCCTTTCATGGGCCGATTCCGCGGCCCGTTTGGAAACCCAAACCCGACCTGAACATGACCCATCGCCCCCTCCTGACCGCCGCCGGCCTTGTCGGCCTCGCCCTCGCCAGCCCCGCCGCCCTGGTGGCCCACTACACCTTCGACGAAGCCTCCGGCGCGACCACCGCGCTCAACGAAGTCACCGGAAGTACGACCGGCACCGTAGGAGCCAACGTCGTCACCGGCACCGCCGGCATTTCCGGCAACGCCTACAGCTTCTCCGGCGCGACCGGGCAGGCCGACATCGTCGACATGGGCAACGCCTCATTTTTCGCCGCCATCACGACCAGCGGTGCCTACACGCTCTCGGCCTGGGTGAACTCGACCGAGGCGACCGGCGGCCGCAACGTGGTCGTGTTCGCCGGCAACGACGCCGACAGCAACGACTACGCCGACCTCGGCACCACGGTCACCGAGCCCGGCCACGAAGGCGAGGCCTACGGCCGCAACCGACCGAACACCAACACGCCGTCGGTGGCCACCGGCTACTTCAGCGACGGCGCCACGGTGGTCGACGGCACCTGGCACCACATCGCGATGACGGTCGATCTCTCCGGCGCCGTCGTTTCCCTCTATGTCGATGGTGCGCTGGCCAACTCGCAGACCATTCCCTCCGGCTTCGAGACCTTTCCCGTGATGAATAACTTCGAGATCGGCCGCCTCGGGCGTTCCTCGCCCACCGATGGATACGAGGGCTTGGTCGATGACGTCCAGGTTTACGACGAAGCTCTGGATGCCACCGGGATCGCCTATCTGTTCGCCAATCCCGGCCAAGCCGTTCCGGAACCCGCCGGTGCCGCGCTGGCCGGCCTGGGGCTGCTGTCGCTGCTGCGCCGCCGTCGCGCCTGAGCCACCACCCTTCGGGAAACGTCCCGGTTCCGCCCGCAGGTCCGACCTGCGGGCGCTTCGTCGGGCACACCCATCCACTTCCCACCCAAACCCATGAAATCCAGCATCCATTTTCTCATCCCGATCGCCCTGACGGCGACCCATGCCCGGGCCGACCTGATCGCCCACTACCGGTTCGACGAAGCCGCCTCCGCCACCACCGCCGCCAATGAAGTGACCGGCAGCACCGAGGGCCTGGTCGGCAGCGCCGTCACCACCGGGGTCACCGGCATTGCCGGAAACGCCTACCAATTCGGCGGCGCGACCGCCACCCAGGACGACATCGTCGACATGGGCACCGCCTCCTTTTTCGCGGCCATCGCGGCCAGCGGCAAACTGAGCATCGCCGCATGGGTCAACACCACCGACACCACGGGCAACCGCAACACGGTGGTCTTCGCCGGCGACGACACCAGCAGCATCAGCTTCACCGACTTCGGCGTGGCCGCCGGACAGGCCGGCCATGAAGGCGAAGTGACCGCGCGCAACCGCCCCAACCTGCCGGGCGCAGGAGCCCAACAAGGCGGCATCTACAGCACGGGAGTCACCGTCAACGACGGCAACTGGCACCACCTCGCGATCACCGTCGACCTCTCGACCGCGCTGCTCTCCCTCTACGTCGATGGCGTCCTGGCCAACACCCAGACGATGGGAACGGCCGATTTTCCCACCTTCAACAACTTCGAGATCGGCCGCCTCGGTCGCTCGTCGCCGGTCGATCCCTTCCAAGGCCTGATCGATGACGTCCAGGTCTACGACCAGGCCCTGACCGAGGAGCAGGTCGGCTACCTGCACGATCATCCCGGCGACGCCTTCACCGCCGCGGATTCCGACCTCGATGGCCTCGCCGACGTGTGGGAGATCCTCTATTTCGGAAACATCGAGGCCTACGGCGGAAACGACATCGGCCCCGACAACGACGGTGCCACCAACCTCCAGGAGCAGGCCGCCGGCACCAACCCGACCCTCGCCGACACCGACGACGACGGCCGCACCGACGGCGACGAACTCAACACGCCCCCGCTGACCGATCCGCTCGATGCCGACTCCGACGACGACACGCTGACCGACGGCGACGAGGTCAACACCTATCTGACCGACCCTAACAGCGCCGACAGCGACTCCGACAACCTTCCCGACGCGTGGGAGATCTCCGTTTCCCTCGACCCGAACAGCGACGCGGGCGATGACGGAGAGTTCGGCAATCCCGACGGCGACGGGCTCGACAACGGCCAGGAATACCACGACGGCGTCAATAGCACCGACCCCCACAAGGCGGACACCGACGACGACGGCTACGATGACGAGCAGGAGGACCGGATCGGCGTCTGGGGCGGCGAGGCCTTCACCGGCACCAATCCCACCAACCCCGACACCGACGGCGACGGCCTCCTCGACGGCGAGGAAAACCCGGACCTCGCCTACGCGGCAGGCGTCACGCCCGGCACCGACCCGAATCTCGCGGACACGGATGAGGATGGCTTCAACGACTACGCCGAGTTCACCCACGGCACCGATCCCACCGACGGGGCATCGTTTCCCACCGCCGCCAAGGGCCTGGTCGCGCACTACAAGTTCGACGAGTCCGCCGGCGCCGGCACCGCGGCCAACGAACTCGGAAGCGATCCGGGAGCGATCGGCACGGCGGTCGTCACCGGTGTGGCGGGTATTTCCGGCAGCGCCGTCCAGCTCAATGACCTGGCGGGACAGGATGACATCATCGACATGGGTCAGGCGGGTTTCCTGACCGACATCACGGCGGGGAAAGCGCTGACCTTCACCGCGTGGATCAAGTCCACCGACACCTCGGGCGGGCGCAATGTCTTCATCTCCGCAGCAAACTCGGCCGCCGAGAAGAGTTATGTCGACATGACCATCGCCGGCGGCACCACCACCCTGGGAGCCCTCAGCAGCCGCCTGCGGCCGGGGGGAGACACCAACATCGCCGAGCTGTTCAGCACCTCCGCCCCGGGTGCGGTCGTGGTCAACGACGACGCCTGGCACCACGTGGCCATGACGCTCGACCTGGAGACCGCGACCCTCCGTCAGTTCGTCGATGGCGTGCTCACCGCCGAGACCACCGCGGTGCCGCTGGCGCAGTTTCCGCTGTTCAACAACTTCGAGGTTGGCCGGCTCGGCCGGGCCACGCCCACCGATGCGTTCCAGGGCCTCATTGATGACGTCCAGGTCTACAACGAGGCCCTCACCCCCGCCCGCATCGCCTCGCTCTACGAAACGCCGGGCGTTTCCGCGGACGAGGACCACGACCGGCTGGACGACCTATGGGAAATCCAGTACTTCGGCAGCATCACCGCCCAGGATGGCTCCGGCGATCCCGATGGCGACGGCATCCTGAACGAGGAAGAGGAAACCGCGGGCACGCTCCCGGTCGTGATCTCCACCCTCGAGGTCACGTCCGCCGAGTTCACCGCCGGCGGCGACTTCATCATCACCTTCACCGGCAGCCCGGACACCGCCTATGAGCTGACGAAGTCCACCACCCTCGGCGACTTCGTCCCGCTCGATCCGGCGGTAAACGTCACCACCGATGCCCTCGGCCAGGGCAGCGCCACGGTGCCGGCCGCGGAGGCATCCGACCCCGCCGAGTTCTACCGCCTCGAGGGCCCCTGATTCCCAGCACCCACGCCCACCTCCGGGCCCGGCGATCCCAGGGCAGTCCGCCCTCCGATCGCCGGGCCCTTCTGTTCGCCTTTTCCACCCCAGTGAAACGCCTTCTCTTTCTCGTTCTCTCGCTCGTCCTGCCCGCCTACTCCGCGCCGCCGCTTTCGCAAGGCCTGGCGCTTCATTTCGATGCGACCGACATCGATGCCTCAGCCAACTCCGGCCTCCTCGACGGTCAGGCGGTGGAAGCATGGAAGGACCTTTCAGGCCACGGCCACGACCTGACCGACACCCGGGGCACGCCGACCTACATCCAGCCCGGCCCCGGCTTCGGCGGCCTGCCGGTGGTGGCCTTCGAGCCCGCCGACTTCGATGGCGCCGACCACCTCCACGCCACCGCGGCTCCGATCCCCGCCTATCCATTTACGGTGTTTGCCGTCGTCCGGTCGGACACTGAACGCAACGCGGTCATCTTCTCGCTGGTCAGGGAGAGCGCCTTCAACCAGATGGCGGGCATTCGTTTCGTGAACGAGGGCACGGGCGGCCCGGGGCGGCTCAGTCTGTTCCGCCGGAACCCCACCTGGATCGAGACCCCGACCTCCACCGCTTTCAACGACAACGCCTTCCACGTGGTCACCGCCCGCTTCGTCCACCCCTCGCTGGCACGCCTCTACGTCGATGGCAACCTGCTCGCCACCTCCAACACCGAGGTCCCGCTTCCCGCCTTCGACCGCTTCGACCTGGGAAACAACGGCCGCAGCGGCGGCACCACTGATCCCTATCAGGGCCAGCTCGCCGAGGTGCTCGTGTATGCCGCCGATGTCTCCGGTGGCGACCGGCGCGCCACCGAGTCGTGGCTTTCCCAAAAGTGGATCACCGGCACCGCGGCCATCGCGGCCAGCCCGCAGGACGTTGACCTCGGCTCGGTGAGGCTCGGTGAAACCTCGGCGCGCACGGTTTCCATCACCCCCGTCGGGGCACCGGATGCCACCATCACCATTTCGTCGCTCCGCCTCGACCAACTCGGCGACTTCCGCCTGCGCGCCTTCGTGGGCGGCGCGGAGATCGATCCTGCCGATCCGGCGGCCTTTCCCTTCTCCCTTTCGAAAGCCGCCGGCGACGAGCTGCGGCTGGAGGCCTCGATCTCGCCCGTGGCCGGCCGCACCCGCTATGGGGGCAAAATCGTGCTCGAGAGCGATGCGGAGAACCAGCCCGAGCTGCCGATCACCCTTACCGCCGGCCTGCAGGACCGGCTCGGCGTGCCGGACTACGTCGGCCACCGTAGCGAGGGCAACGTGATCCACTTCGACCTCGCCCACGGTGCCGAAACGAGGATCACCCTCAACACCCCGGACATGGCGCGCATTCAGTATGCGCCCGACGGCCAGTTCCGCAGCGACGATTCCCCGGACCTTTTCATGGTGCGGAAATACGACTGGGATCCCGTGGAGCACACCGTGGTCGACCACGGCCCCTACATCGGCATCCACACGCCGGCCATGACCCTCCGCGCCTGCAAGAGCCCGTTCCGGCTGCAGATGTATGATGCCTCGAACACCTATCTCATCGTCAAGGATGCCGATCCCGAAGGCATGTGGTCGGAGCAGGACCAGCGCGGCGTGACGCGCGAGGAGAACGGCGGCGATCATGCCCGCTTCGGCTTCGGCAGCGGCGATCACGGCCACTCCAGCCCGCTCGACAAGCGCGCGGGCTACGACCAGTTCACGGTCACCCACGGCCGCACCTGCGTGCCCTTTTTCATGAGCACCGCCGGCTACGGCATCTTCCTGAACACGGTGTCGAAGGAAACCTCGTTCGACGCCGCGGGCGGCTTCCAGACCGCCGACCAGCTCGACTACTGGTACATGGCCGGCGGCTTCAAGAAGGTGCTGGGGCTTTACAGCGAGCTGACCGGACGCATGCGCCTGTTTCCGAAGTGGGCCTATGGCTTCATGCTATCGAAGTATGGCAACGACCACGCCACGCAGGCCGAGTTTTCCGAATGGATCCACCGTTTGCGGGATGAGGATTACCCGACCGATGTCTATGTCTTCGACTACGGCTGGCGCGGCTCGAAGTTCGCGCCGCACCGCTGGGATCCGGAGCGTTTCCCCGACCTGCCGGGGATGTTCGCGGAGGCCCGCGGGCTCGGCTTCCACGTCGGCCTCCACAACAACAAGGGCACGCCCGAGGCCGGCAACGGCGACTTCACCGACCCCGCCGTGGCGGACGCCTGGTGGCATGCCCACTGGGATGAGGTCATCGCGCCGGGTTATGGCGACTGGTTCTGGCCGGACGAGTTCGACGTCGCCGGCGACAACCTGATGGCCAACCGCGCCGCCAAGGTCGTCCACGAGCGCTGGCTCGAGGAAACGCCCGACCAGCGGCCGATGTTCATCACCCGCGGCGGCTATGCCAACCATCACTTCGCCGCCACCTGGTCGGGCGACATCCCGAACACCATCGAGGAAATGGGCCGCCAGATCACCGGCGCGCTGGCGCTCGGCATGTCCGGCTATCCGTGGTGCTCGAACGACCTCGGCGGCTTCTTCGCCAAGCCGAGCGACGAGCTCTACATCCGCTGGGTCGCCCAGTTCGGGGCCTTCAGCGGCCTCATGCGCGCCCACGGCCACGACGGCCGCGAGCCGTGGCTCTACAGCGCCCGCGCGCAGGAAAACCTGCGCCGCTACCTCAAGGTCCGCTACCGGCTTTTCCCCTATCTCTACACCACCGCCCGCCAGGGCGCGGAGGAGGGCATCCCGATGATGCGGGCGATGGCCCTGGAGCACCCGCAGCGGCCGGAGGCCTGGACGCACGAAAGCCAATACTACCTGGGCGACTGGCTGCTGGTCGCGCCGGCCCTCTCCACCGCGGACCCGGCCACCGTTTCCGTGTGGCTGCCGCCGGGAAAATGGCATGACTTCTTCGATCCCACAACGATCTACGAGGGAGATCGTACCATCGAGGTGGAGGCCACGCTCGACCAGATCCCGGTGTTCGTGAAGGAGGGTGCCATCCTGCCGTCCGGGCCGGCGATGGCCCACGCCGATGAAGCCCCGCTCGACCCCCTGACCCTCGATCTTTTCCCGGGACCTTCACCCACCCGCTACGATCTCTACGAGGACGATGGCCTTACGCGGAGATATCTTCTGGAAAAGGCCTGGTGCCTCACCCGCTTCACCGCCGAGTGGCCGGCCGACAACACGCTCCGCTTCGTCAAGGACGAGACCCGCTCGGAGAATCCGGCAGCTTACACGCCGCACCTGCCGCGGGCCACGGTGGTCCGGGCCCACGACTGGGATGCCCGCCCGCGCATGGTCATCCTCGGCCACGCCCTGGTCGCCGAGGCCGCCTCGGAGGAGGCACTCACCGGCATGGACGCCGGCTGGTTCTGGTCGGCCGCGGACCGGCAGCTGGTCGTGCGCTTCATCGATGACGGAAGGGCCGTCCGCCTCATCGCCAGCGACGAGTTGCTCGACAGCGATCAGGACGGACTCGACGACGTGCGCGAGGTCGAGCTCGGCACCGACCTTGATCGCGCCGACAGCGATCACGATGATCAGGACGACGCCATGGAGGTCTCCTTCGGCACCTCGCCTCTGGATCCCGCGTCACGGGTCAGGCTAACGGGCGAAGCCCTGGCCGACCCGCCGGGCTTCTTCGCCATCTACTGGCCCAGTGTTCCGGGAAACCTCTACCAGATCGAACGTTGGCGCGAGGACGACCGCGACTGGTCGATGGTGGCCGAGCTGACCGCCTCCGGAACGCTCAGCCATTTCCTCCACGCCATGGCCGGCCCCCGCCTCCTGCTCCGCGTCCGCGCGGATCTTCCATAAGAGAAACGCTCAACGGGGTAGGGTCGACCGCCCTCGGTCAACCGCGAATCGCCTGAAGAGATCTCTTTTCCCTCGCCCATGGCTGCGCCCGTGCAGCCCTGAAGAAGGAAGGAACAACGAAAGGGTCGAAATGGACGAAATGAAGAATGGGGCACTGCGAACATTACCCTAAAGTCGTCTGACCGATCTTCCCCGTCCGCGATCCGTTTTCCCAAGCGTCGGTTTCCGCCAAAGTCGATCGAGACATCGGAGCCGCGCAGGTCGCTCGCGGTCGACCGAGGGCGGTCGACCCTACCGTCTTCAAATTTCGTCCCTTTCGCCGATTTCGTTGTTCCCCGGTTCTCCACGCTGCCCCGGCTTTCCGTGATTTCCGTGCAGGTAGGGTCGACCGCCTTCGGTCCACCGCGAATCGCCTGAAGAGATCTCTTTTCCCTCACCCACGACTTCGCCCGCTCAGCCCTGAAGATGGAAGGAACAACGAAAGGGTCGAAATGAAGAATGAGGCACTGCGAACATCATCCTGAAGTCTGTGGATCAGTCTTCCCCGTCCGCGTTGCGTTTTCCCAAGCGTCGGGTCCGGCCGAATCCGATAGGAAAATCGGAGCCGCGGGGTCGCTCGCGGTCGACCGAGGGCGGTCGACCCTACCGTCTTCAAATTTCGTCCCTTTCGCCGATTTCGTTGTTCCCCGGTTCTCCACGCTGCCCCGGCTTTCCGTGATTTCCGTGACTTCCGTGGTTCCAATGGCGTTGGTCGGCGCGCATGGCGGTCGGCCGGTTTTGATAGGAACATCGGAGCCGCGCAGGTAGCTCGCGGTCGACCGAGGGCGGTCGACCCTACCGTCTTCAAATTTCGTCGCTTTCGCCGATTTCGTTGTTCCCCGGTTCTCCACGCTGCCCCGGCTTTCCGTGATTTCCGTGATTTCCGTGGTTCCAATGGCGTTGGTCGGCGCGCATGGCGGTCGGCCGGTTTTGATAGGAACATCGGAGCCGCGGGGTCACTCGGGGTCGACCGAGGGCGGTCGACCGAGGGCGGTCGACCCTACCGTCTCCAAATTTCGTCCCTTTCGCCGATTTCGTTGTTCCCGAATTCCCCCCACGCTGCCCGACTTTTCCGTGGTTCAAAAAAGGAACCGGCCGCTCCGGAGGAAAACCCATACCCCCAGAACGACCGGCCCGATCTCCCCGAGAATCAAATCCGGTAGAAGGTCTCCCAACCCTTGCGCGGCGGCACGCCGTCCAGCAGCTCGTTGGCCAGCTTGTGGTTGGTGATGCGCTTGCTTGCGGGATCGAACTCCAGCTTCGCATTGACCCGCTGGGCGATGATCCCGATCGCCATCGCCTGGCACAGCGGCCCGGCCACCGCGAAGTTCGAGCGGCACTTTTCCTCACCCATGGCGGACTTCAGGAAGTTCGCCGCGTGGTTCGAGGGGCTCTTCGGCACTTCGGGCAGGTGGGCGAGCACGTCCTCCGCGCGCTCGCCGCCGATGATCTCCAGCGTCGAGCCATGGCTGCCGCCCTTGAAGACCAGCCCGTCGCCGTAGATCACCTTGCCGGGCGGGTAGGCCTTGGTGTCGATCGTGCCCGCCGAGGGCGGCGGGATGTTCGGATCGACCACCGCGCTGCCGAAGTTCTCCGGCAGCGGCGGCAAATTACGGGTTCCATCGTACCAGGTCAGCTCCAGCGGCGGCTGCGATCCGCGCTTCGGGAAACGGAAGGCCAGCGTCGAGGCCTGCGGAAAGATCAGCGGGTTGTAGCCCTCCAGCGTCGGCTCCACCTCCACCGGCAGCCCGAGATCCAGGAACTGGTGCGCGGTGTCGAAAATGTGCGCCCCCCAGTCGCCGAGCGCTCCGTTGCCGAAGTCGAACCATGAACGCCACTCGCCGTTCATGTAGCCGTGGTTGTAGGCGTGGTTGCGGGCCGTCGCCAGCCAGGTGTCCCAGTCGAGCGATTCCGGCACCTCCTCCTTGGGGAAATAATCGTCCACCTTCATCCCGTGCCAGCGCCGCGGGTTGTTCATGAAGGCGGTGATGCGGTCGACCTCGCGGATGATGCCTTCATCGACCCAGGTCTTGAACTGGAAGTAGTTCGCCTCCGAGTGGCCCTGGTTGCCCATCTGGCAGGCCACGCCGTATTTCTTTTCCGCGGCCATCATCAGCTCGATCTGGCGGAAGCTGTGGGCCATCGGCTTCTCCACGTAGATGTGCTTGCGCTGCGACATCGCCAGCATCGCCACCGGAAAGTGCGAGAAGTCCGGCGTGGCAATGCACACCGCGTCGAAATCCCGGCCCATCTTGTCGAACAGCTTCCGGAAATCCTGGAAGCGCGGCACCTTCGGGAACTGCTTCAGGATGTCCTGCGTGTGCGGCGCGCCCATGTCGGTGTCGCACAGGGCCACGATCTCGGCGAGTCCGGTGCGGTGCAGGTCGCGGATCACGTCGCGCCCGCGGTTGCCGATGCCGACGCAGGCGAGCTTTACCTTGTCCCGTCGGGTGCCCGCGCCGAGCAGCAGGTTCGGCGCGCAGCCGATGGCGCCGGCGACCAGCGCGCCCTTGAGGAAATGGCGACGGTCGATGCCCGACGAGCCGCGCTTTTCAAAAACGGAGGAGTTCATGGGTGGATGGGTAGGCTTTGGAAAAAATGCCGGCTCACTTCGTCTTCGGCGTCCGGATCATGATATTGCGGAAGGACACCTTGTTGCCGTGGTCCTGCAGCAGGATGTGGCCATCCTGCCACTCGCCGAACTGCGGGATGTCCTTGTACTTGCTCATCTTCACCAGCTTGCGGAACGCGGCGGAGTTCCGGTCGTAGTCGACCACCTTCTCGCCATTGAGCCAGTGCTCGACGTGGCCGTCCTTCGCCACCACGCGGGCCGTGTTCCACTCGCCCACCGGGTTCACCTTCTTGTCGGCGTCGGCCGGGATCAGGTCGTAGAGCGAGGAAATGGTGCGGTTGCCGTTCCTTCCCAGCTTGGCGTCCGGGTGGCGGGCATCGTCCAGGATCTGGAATTCCAGCCCGATCGCCGAGCCCGTCTTCGCCGGCTTGCCCGTCACTTTGTCGATCGGCCCCAGATTGGGTTGCACGTAGTACTTGATGCCGCTGTTCGCGCCCTCGGTGATGCGGAAGTCCACCTGCAGCTCGAAGTCCTTGAAGCGCTCGCGGGTGATGATGTCGCCGCCACCGCCCGACTCGCCACCGCCGCTGGGCAGCACGGTCAGGATGCCATCCTTCATCTCCCAGCCCTTGGCGGGAAACTGGTCGCTCTTCGCCGACCTCCAGCCTTCCGAGGTCCGGCCATCCCACAACAAGCGCCAGCCATCGGCCTTCTGCCGGAGAGTCAGGGTATTGGGCGCGGGGTCGGCGCCGAGGACGGGCAACAAGCCAAAAAGAAGTCCGGAAATCAGGATCAGGTGGGTTTTCATGAGGGTCGGAAGGCGGAATCAATGGCCTCCACCCCTGATGGCGTCTTTCCCCCCACCAACCCGACAGCCTCCGTCGCCTCCTTCTGTCATGCACGGCGGCGGCGAACACGGGCCACGCGGAAACACGCGACCCGCACAAAAGCACCGGGAACCCCGAAACGATCGAAAATGTCAGCATAAGATGGAAAAGCCTCTTCAAATTTCGTCCCTTTCGCCGATTTCGTTGTTCCCCCATTCCCTCCACGCTGCCCCGGTTTTCCGTGACTTCCGTGACTTCCGTGGTTCCGATTGCGTTGGTCGGAGCGCATGTCGGTCGGCCGATTTCCCATGATCCGCCTGATAGGAACATCGGAGCCGCGCCGGTAGCTCGCGGTCGACCGAGGGCGGTCGACCCTACCATCTTCAAATTTCGCCCCTTTCGCCGATTTCGTTGTTCCCCCATTCCCTCCACGCTGCCGCGGTTTGTCTGTGATTCCCGTGCAGGTAGGGTCAACTGCCCTCGGTCGTCCGCGAACCGCCTGAAGACCCCTCTCCCCCCTCACCCACGGCTTCGCCCGTACAGCCCTTCAATCGGACTCGATGACTTCGATCTCATTCAAAGCTTTGGCCAATGCGGCCTCAGCGTCTGCGAATTCCTGTTGGGCGGCATCGAGATCGACCTGGGGCACGATCCCCGCATCAAAGTGAGCTTGGATCCTTTCCAGACGCTCCCTGGCAAAACGCACCTTGATGCAGGCGATGGCGGGCGCGGGGCTTCCTTCCTCCCTCGCCCGGAGCAGCGCCACTTCCTCTTCCACTTTGAGAAGTTCGGACTTCGAGATCATGTTGGCAGCCGCCATTTTCCTGACGTCGTCCAATCGCGCCGCCGCTCTTTTCAGCGCAGGGGAGGCAGACTTCGGTAGGGCCTCTTTTCCGGGTACGGTCTCTTTTCCGGGTACGACTTCGGTTTTCCTTTCCCGCTGGGGGGCGCGGAAGGTGAGCTTGACGGAGCCGGGATTGCCCACGAACTCCGCCACCCTCCAGAGATAGGTCACACCCGAGTAGCTGTGGAAAAGGAAGGCCGCCGACGCGTTCACACGGTGGGTGATGAAGCCCCACGCGCCCGGCGTGGCGGAGCGATGCATCATCCCCTTCAGGTCCTTCAAGTCGATGCTCTTCTTCTCCCAAACATCTTCATGAACCTTGATCATTCGGGTCCCTGCCTTGGGTTTGGCGAAATGGATCAGCTCCCAGCCCTGGCCGCGGCCCCGGCTCAGGATGAGAGTCTCCGGGTTCTGCATCATCCACTGCTTCAGTTTGTCATCCGGCCAATCTTCCAGCCCGTCCGGTGCGGCAACGAATTCCATGGTCTGCAGACTCAGGAAGCGGTGGGGCGAGTCACCCTCGATCGCAGAGAGGACAAGGTTTTTCTCGACGCTGAAGTCCAGACGGCCAGGAGGTTCATCCAGAGATGAGGTGAAGCCGGGGTCGCGGGAGTCCCTGCCCGGGGCTTCAACGTCTCCGTGATCCTTTTTCCTCTCACTCGCCGCGTAGCTGAGGATCTTGTCGAAAACCCGCCGTGCCTCGCGATACCATGCTTCATCTTTCTTCAACACATCTTCGCGCTCTCTTCCATTCAGGGATTCCACGCCGTGGGACGTGACCACCAGGTCCTGCTTGTCGGAAAAAAGCGGATGCCATGAACGAATCCGCATCGTCTCGTTGCCATCGGTCAGCTCGATGGACACGAAACCGGCGTCGGGGCCAAACAGATCGCGCCGGTTTTCCGGGAAGGCTCTTTTCGCCTCCTGATACAAGGCACGGATTTCACTCCGCTCGACGTCGCCATCGGCGCGGATGGATGCGATGTCCTTCGATTCTCCGCGGGAGGATTTTTCGACGATGGAAATCGAAGGATCTCCTGCAAACAAAGATGCCACGGAAGCGGCCAGGATGGTGACGGACAAGATGCTCGTTTTCATGGGATATAGGTGGTGGGGATCGGGTTCGTGCTCGGCACGGGGTTCGATTGAGGGAGGTCAATTGTGACTGGAAGTTTGCTCCATTTCGGCCTCTGCGTTTCTGAGATCGCGTCGGGCGGCGTCGAGCTCGGCTTGGGAAATGACTCCGGCATCGAAGCGGGCCTGCTTCATCTCCAGTCGCTCCCGCGCGAACCGGACCTTGATCCGGGCGATGGCGGACGCCGGTCTTCCTTCCTCGCGTGCCCGAAGCAGCGCCTCTTTCTCTTCCGCGATGAGGAGATCAAGAGTCGGCGCCAACCCCGCCTCGACTCTTTTCCGAACAAGCGCCGTCTCCGCTTTGGCGCTTTCGAGTCCGGTGGCTCCAAGGTCCTTGGTTGCGGCACCAGGCTGGGTTTCCGCGATTTTCACGAGGACTTTCGCAGCGCGCGGACTTTTTCTGAACTCCGTGATCTGAAGCAGCCCGGCGGTTCCGGCGGCGGTCCGGTAGAGGAAGGTCATGGGCAGCTCCGGGTCGCTGCCCAGCAGATAAGCGCGAAATCCACTGAGACTCTTCGAGGCCATCGGCGGGGAGTTCAGCAAGCGCGCAATTTCCCCGGCGTCGATCGCCTCCTGCCGCCAGAGCGTGTCGTCAACTTTGACAAGTTCGACGGCTTTCGACTCGATCGTGAACAACCCCCATTGGTCCCCGATGAGGTTCAGCATGAGATCCGTATCGCTCTCGGTGACCCATTGCTTCTGTTCCTGATCGGATTTTTTCGAGAAGCCCGCCGGCAGAGGCTCGAATTCGCCGGTGTTCAAATTCAGCAGTTGAAACTGGTCGCCCTTGTGGATGTCCACCAGCAAGAGTTGCTTTTCTGCGGAAAAGCGTATCCGGGCTTCGGTATTACCGGGTTCCGGGCGCGCATCCCCGCGCCCTGCCGGCGGCACGCTTACGGAAAACTTCAGCGCGCCCAGTTCTCCGCGGCCCTCAACCCGCCAGGTGTTGCCACCTTGAGGCTCCAACTCGAACGAGCCGTTCCAGGGATCGGAGAAAAGACCACCCTTCGACACCCGACCCAACCGACATTCGGCTTCTTCCAGATCGGGGGTGACGTAAACGGAGACCGATTCCGGCTCGTAACCCGCATCACGCATGCGGGCGGTGATCGCATCGCGGAGCGCCGCTTCCACCTCCACCGCCGTCGCGAACTTCGCCGGATCGGAGACCGCGGCTCTGACAGGATGATGCATCGTCCCGAACCGCCGGCGGAATTCACCACCTTGCGCAATCCAGAACCCAATGCCCACCCCCAGAGCCGCCACCAGCAGGCAGGCGGCGGTCCACGCCAAGAGACGCCTTCCCGTCACCCGGGATGACCCGGTGGAATCGCCCGCCTGCCTTGGCTCCCTCAGCATGCGGGTCGCGCCGAAGACCATCGCGAACGTGAGCCCGGAGACGAAGACGGCGAGGGCGGCGGTCAAGAACCCCGTCGCAAACAACAAGGCCGCGATGAGCGAACTTGCAAGGATCGCTCCCCCGACCGGCAGCATGACTTGCGGGGTGAAATCATCCCCGCCTTTCGCGGCGCCTCCGGCAGCCGCGCCGTTTTCGGGAGTGGCCGCGATCGTCTCGACGCTCGTCCGCATCTCGCGAACCTCCTGGTAGCGCCGCGCGGGCTCTCTCTCCAGGGCGCGCAGGACGACCTCGTCCAGGCGGACGTCGATCCCGATTTTTCCGGACGGAACCTCGATGGGCTGGCCGGGCAGCTCCCCCGTGAGCATTTCGTAAAAAACGACACCCAGGGCATACACATCGGCTCGATGATCGACGTCGCTGGGATGCTCCTTTTGCTCGGGAGCCATGTAGGAAGGCGTGCCGATGACCTTACCCACCTCCGTCTGGCCGGGATCCTGCACCCCCGGCGGCGCGGCGGGGACCTCGCCGCTTTCTCCGGTCACGATCCTCACCACGCCGAAGTCCGCGATTTTCACGCCGCCCTTGCTGGCGATAAGGATGTTCTCCGGCTTGATGTCGCGATGGACGATCCCGTGGTCGTGGGCGAATTGCAGCGCGTCACATACCTGCGCCACGATGGCCAGCGCCTCCCGTGGCGGAAGCCCGCCGTTTTTCAGCAACTGCCTCAAGGTCGCGCCCTCGACGTATTCCATCAGGAAATAGAACTGCCCGCCGCTTTCTCCGAACTCGAAGAGCGTGACGATGTTGGGGTGTTGGAGCTTCGCCAGTGCCCGTGCCTCGCGTTCGAAGCGGCTGGAAAAGGAAGGGTCGTCGCCCAGACCCGGGGGCAATATCTTCAATGCCACCAGCCGGTCCAACCTCCGCTGGCGGGCCTTGTAAACCGCCCCCATGCCGCCACGGCCGAGGAGTTCGAGAATTTCCAAATCCGGGAACCCTGGGGCGAGTTCCTCCGGCGGAGGTGGGACGAAGGATCCTGCCCCACCGATTTCCGGCGAGGCGGAGAATCCCGCAGCGAGCAGGCATTCCGGGCACAGGCCCATCAGCGAGCCGGCGATCAGCGATCGCCCACACTTCGGGCACGTGGATGTAGATTCATGGATCATGGTTTTCGAGGTTCCCTCGTAAGTTTGAAAGACTTGGGTATAATACGGTTAGACACGGTCATGGTGCGGCTTCCTCTTTCCGGATCCTTCTCCATCTCCGATCCAGAAGAATCATGCCTCCGGATAAAACCAGCACATACGATGGAAAAACCATCGGCCGTGCTTGTGGAAACAGAATCAAGATGGCCAGAAACGAGCCGACGAAAACGAAGGTTGCGGTGCTCGTTCGAATCACGAATCGCCGCTCGCGCGCACTCCGTGCCCGACGATAGCTGAAATAGGTGCCGATCAAGCCTCCAGCCACTCCGAGGACTGAACCTGTGATACCGGCGATCAGGTCACTGCTCATCTCCTTGCCTTTCGATTCGTGCGGGTTCGATGCCTGACAAGTTCATGGTTCCGCGGCAATACTCGCCTCGGCGGCTTCCGCCACCGCGGACATCGGACGCCCCATGTGGTCGATGGCATCCTTGTATCTTCCCTTCAACTCCGCCAGCAGCGCGAGCGCCCGGTCCTTGTCGCCATTTTCCCACAGGGTCATGGCCAGCACGTAGCGCCCGTATCCGCCGACCTGGCAGCCATCGAGGTAAAAGCAATCGCTGAACTCCTCCACCGCGCGGGTGAGGTATTCCACGCGTTCCTTCCCCTTGCTCATCTGTCCCATGTAGAGCAGGGAACAGCCGGTCCGGTTGGCATCGTGATACTTTTCCAGAAGCTTCTTGAGGCTTTCCCGGGCTTCGTCGGAACGCCACTTTTTGTTGGCGATCTGATAGAGGCTTTCGATTTCGGCCAGCTCCTCCGGCTTGTATCGGCGCCGGTCTTCCGCGGCACGCTTTCGAGCACTCATTTTGTTCTGCTCACGGAGGCGTTCCCTGGCTTTTTCCCCGGCTTCCCTGCTTTCCAGCTCGGACAGACGCTTTTCGAGTGCGGCGATGCGCTCGCGCATGGCGGCAGCCTCGTCCTGCGCCCTGAGCTGGAAGACCCCTGCGGTGGAAGCCAGGACCAGGGCGGCGGCAAGGGTGGACGTCGAGCTGGAAGGGAGTATCGATGGATTCGTTTTCATAGCGGTGATGGGCTGGAAGGATCGGATTCAAACGAGAAGGGAACGGCGGACGGACTGGAATGGTGAGCGGCCAGGCGGGAGGCGTGACGGGGCTCCGCAAGCGTCCCGGAATGACCTTCTTTCCCGCCTCCCGTGATTCGAGGAAAGGCAGGCGCGGCGCCTGTTTCCCCGGGAGAATGCGTTGGGTGGTCGCTCCATTCGTCGTCGGTCATGGTTGCCCTCTACTTTCTTCAGAGGAACCGGACCGGAAACGTTACCAAAAAATCATGGCGCCAGGCTTCGGCGCAGCTCCCGCAGCTCGTCGGCGACGTCTGCCGGGTCATCCAAGGTCTGCGCGATCTCCTCGTGCAGGATCGCGCGGTAGCGTTTGCGCAACCGGTGCGCCGCCACGCGGACCGCCTCTTCACTCGATCCCAGCCGCCCGGCCACCACGGCATAGGGCTCCGCCCCTTCGTCACCCGCAATGACGAAGCGCAAAGCATCGAAGAGCATCCCCCGTCCGGAGGCATGATATTCCGCGCTCAGCCGCTCGACCACGGTTTCGAGCAGGGTCAGCGCCCATTGCCGCGCGAAGAGCCGCTCGGGCGATATGCCCTCGGTCGGCTCGTGCCTGAGCTTCTGCTCCGCGGCCTCGGCATCCAGGGTGACGTTCAGCCTCTCATCCCGGCAGGCCGCCCACTGTTTGTCCCTCTCATCGGAAAGATAGTGCTTCATCGAAGCGAGGAGAAACGCCCGGAACCTTCCGCGCTCGCTTTGCAGGCCTTCGAGGGAACGCAGACGCAGCAGCCGCGCGAAAAATCCCTGCGTCAAATCCTCGGCATCGTGCGGACGATGTCCCCGCCTCCGGACATAGCCGTAAAGCGGCAGCCAATACGTTCTGCACAGCTCCTCGAGCGCCCGGCGGGAGGCCGTGCCATCCGCTCCCCCCGCCGCCCGCACCAGCGTCCAGCGGGTGGGCACGAACAAGGTGGATGACGTCTCCTTCTGCATGGAAGAGCCCGGGGTGGAATTCGGAACGCCGCAACCTGATGGGCGACACCAGACTGAAAAACTCGCGAAGCCTTGTCGACCATTGTTTCCACCGATGCCGGGACTGCGCCGGTCCGTGGTCCGTGGTCCGTGGTCCGTGGTCCGTGGTCCGTGGTCCGTGGTCCGTGGTCCGTGGTCCGTGGCGCTTGGCGCTTGGCGCTTGGTGCTTGGTGCTTGGTGCTTGGTGCTTGGTGCTTGGTGCTTGGTCGAACTTGGAGTGAGAGATCACACTTCAAGGGCTTCTTTGTCTTCGGACCAAGGACATTGGACCACCGACCACGGACGGGCGGCAGCCCCCGCACGCCGCCACCATCCGCACGTAGTTCCGCCTTCAGGCGGCCGCGGAGCCAGAGCAAGCTTCAGGTCCGTTGTCGGCGGCCTGCGGCCCGTCCGTGGTCCCTTGTCAGACGAGATCCCCGACCACCGCGGAAGAAGGGGGGAACAACGAAAGAGTCGAAAGGGACGAAATCTGAAGATGGGTCCGTGGTCCTTGGTGCTTGGTGCTTGGTGCTTGGTGCTTGGTGCTTGGTGCTTGGTCGAACTTGGAGTGAGAGATCACACTTCAAGGGCTTCTTTGTCTTCGGACCAAGGACATTGGACCACCGACCAAGGACGGGCGGCAGCCCCCGCACCCCGCCACCATCCGCACGTAGTTCCGCCTTCAGGCGGCCGCGGAGCCAGAGCAAGCTCCAGGTCCGTTGTCGGCGGCCTGCGGCCCGTCCGTAGTCCCTTGTCAGACGAGATCCCCGACCACCGCGGAAGAAGGGGGGAACAACGAAAGAGTCGAAAGGGACGAAATTTGAAGATGGGTGCTTGGTCGAACTTGGAGCGAGAGATCACATCTCAAGTGCTTCTTTGTCTTCGGACCAAGGACATTGGACCACCGACCACGGACGGGCGGCAGCCCCCGCACCCCGCCACCATCCGCACGTAGTTCCGCCTTCAGGCGGCCGCGGAGCCAGAGCAAGCTCCAGGTCCGTTGTCGGCGGCCTGCGGCCCGTCCGAGGTCCCTTGTCAGAAGAGATCGGGTCATCCGGGGCTTTGACCAATCGAACCAAGCCCAACCCCGGCCACCGCCCAACGGCAGAACCACGGAACCCACCGAAAACACGGAAGGTCCCGACCACCGCGGAAGAAGGGGGGAACAACGAAAGAGTCGAAAGGGACGAAATTTGAAGATGGGTGCTTGGTCGAACTTGGAGCGAGAGATCACATCTCAAGTGCTTCTTTGTCTTCGGACCAAGGACATTGGACCACCGACCACGGACGGGCGGCAGCCCCCGCACCCCGCCACCATCCGCACGTAGTTCCGCCTTCAGGCGGCCGCGGAGCCAGAGCAAGCTCCAGGTCCGTTGTCGGCGGCCTGCGGCCCGTCCGAGGTCCCTTGTCAGAAGAGATCAAGTCATCCGGGGCTTTGACCAATCGAACCAAGCCCAACCCCGGCCACCGCCCAACGGCGGAACCACGGAACCACGGAACCCACCGAATACACGGAAGGTCCCGACCACCGCGGAAGAAGGGGGGAACAACGAAAGAGTCGAAAGGGACGAAATTTGAAGATGGGTCCGTTGTCCGTGGTCCGTGGTCCGTGGTCGAACTTGGGATGAGTGAACGCAGCCCAAGTGCCTTCCTCCTCCGACAAAGGACGATGGACCACGGACGGGCCGGGCCCTCACCAACCACGGCGTCACCCTTTCCCAATCCGCCTACATGCCGCCGCTCGAGCCCGCCCCGGCTTGATCCGCCCCGCCGCTGCTTCACCTGAAAACTTGAGCCTTGAAACTTCGTTTCGCTTTTCAGCTCTTCTCTTCCGTGCCCTCGCTCGCCGAGCTCGACCGCGTCCCGGCATCGGCCCCTCCACCCTCAAACGCATCCGCCCCTTCCTCCGTCCGCCGATGGCGGAAGAGGGTGGATCGTAGATGCTAGATTGTAGATTGTAGATCGCGGATGAAGGCAGCCGCAGGCTATGGAGCGCCGGCTTTCAACCGGCCGTCACGCTTCCGCTCACTTCCCAATTCCCGGACGCCCGGCGTTTCCGTGTTTCAGCCTTTCAGTTTTTACCACCATGGACCTCCCCGACGCCATCGCCCGCTGCCTCGCCAAACCCGGGGCCGAGGAAACCACCCCCTTCGGCCCCGAGGTCCTGGTCTTCAAAGTCGGCGGCAAGATGTTCGCCCTCACCGACCCTTCCGACTTCCCCCCACGCCTCAACCTCAAGTGCGATCCTGATCGCGCCATCGGCCTCCGCGACGAGTTCGACGCCGTCATCCCCGGCTACCACATGAACAAGAAGCACTGGAACACCGTCACCCTCGACGGGTCCATCGCCACCTCGCTCATCGCCGACTGGATCGACCACTCCTACGACCTCGTCGTCGCTTCTCTCCCGCAAGCCAAGCGGCCCTTCCTCCGCCCGCCGATGGCGGAAGAGGGTGGATCGTAGATGCTAGATTGTAGATCGCGGATGAAGGCAGCCGCAGGCTATGGAGCGCCGATCTCCAGATCGGCCCTCTCGCTCCCGCTCACTTCCCCATCCTCGGACAGCCCAGTGTTTCGGGGTTTCGGTGTTTCGGTGGTCCAGCTTCTTCTCTCCCTGCCTGATCTCCCCCGCCGCGGTTCCTCCTGAAAAACTTGAACCTGGAGTCTTGAAACTTAGCTTCTTCTCCGTGCCCTCGCTCGTGGCACGCCTCCAACGTTCGTAGTGCGGCCTTCAGGCCGTCGTGATGCCAGAATTGGCACTACTTACCGGATTTGACATCGCAACTGCCTGCGCACCGGTTAGTCTCCTTCAGCGTGATCTACCTCGACCACAACGCCACGGCGCCCGTTCTCTCCGAAGTGGTGGAGGCCATGTTGCCTTGGCTGCGCGAGAATTGGGGCAACCCGTCAAGTATCCACGCCCCCGGCCGGCTGGCGCGGCGGGCCATTGAGGATGCTCGTGGCAAGGTCGCGGCCTTAATCGATGCGGAACCCAATCAGGTGATCTTTACCAGCAGTGCCACCGAGGCCAACAACGCGGCTCTGCATTCGGCCGTTTTCCGCCAACCCGGCAAACGCCACGTCATCACCTCTGTCGTGGAGCATTCGGCGGTGCTGGCTTACTGCGACTACCTTGAGAAGCACCACGGAGTCAAGGTGACCCGGCTGCCGGTGGATTCCGAGGGAATGCTCGACCCGCATGACCTCCGCCAAGCGATCCGATCCGAGACGGCCGTCGTGTCGCTGATGTGGGCCAACAACGAAACCGGCGTCATTTGGCCGATCTCCGAGTTCGCTGCGATCTGCTCGGAGGCGGGCGTTCCGCTTCACACCGACACCGTTCAAGCCGTCGGAAAGATTCCCGTCTCGTTCCGCGACAGCTCCGTCGAGTTCCTTACTCTGAGCGGCCATAAGTTCGGTGCCCCGAAGGGGATCGGCGCCCTGATCGTTCGCGATCCCGATTCGTTCGTGCCACTTCTCTACGGAGGCAAACAAGAGGGCGCACTTCGCGGCGGGACGGAGAATGTGCCGCACATCGTTGCCTTGGGGAAAGCAGCGGAAATTGCAGCCAGTCGAGATCGAGCCACTTGGCGAAAAGTGGCAGATCTTCGCAATCGGTTCGAACGTACGATGCTGGAGGAAATCCGATGTTCCGAAATCCACGCTGCAAAGTCCCCTCGCCTCCCGAACACAAGCTGCCTCCACCTTCCCGGCCTCGATGGCGACTGTGCGGTAACCTACCTCGACCAGCAGGGAATCTGCGTCTCTTCAGGTTCAGCCTGTCTGGAAAGCGCGATCACCCCCTCCCACGTTCTCCAAGCGATGACGGGTTCCTACGAGATGGCCGACGAGTCGATCCGTGTCAGCCTCGGCCTCGAAACGACCGAGGACGACTTGCTCCAACTAGTGAAAGCGCTGCAGGCCTTCACCGTGCAGGTCCCCTAATCCGCCATCGTGGCGATCAGGTCCTCCATGCCGAAGTTCAGCAGAAACTCGGAATAGTAGCTGGAAAAGACGTCCTTGAGGTAATCCTGGAGATCCACCTCCTTCTCGCCCTGCTTCAGCTCGTACTTCTTGTTCTTGGTGATGCTGAACAGGAAGATCGTGTGGAAATACACTGAGGAAATGTACTTCTTCTCGGACAGCTCGGCCTGATCCGCGCCGATGTTACCCTGCCGGCTCTTGAAGTTCCGGAGCACCCGGCTGTCCATGTTGATGTAAACCCGCTCAAGGTTTCCATCCTCTCCCACCGAGGGGAACATTGGGACCTCCCAATCCATGTCGATTCCCACTGACTCGCCGAGCTTCTCCCAAGTGAGGGCATCGGGCGTCTCTTCGGGAGCGTGTTCATAGACGAGCGAGTAGTCCGGCAAGCCCATCGGCGGCTCTTCCTCCTCGTCCTCCTTTTTGACCTCCTTCGGCTTCTCGTTCGGCTTGGTGATCTTCACCCAGAACCGGCACTCGAAATCCTCGGGACCGCCGAGGGTGGCCGTGATCTCAAGTTCATCACCCACCTTCAGTTCGCTGGTCGCACCGAGTCCGATGCGGATGGTTCCGTCCTTCGGGCTACTCTTACGGATATCCAGCAGCTCTTCGGGCGAATCGACCATGCCGGGAAGTGTGCCGCCATCGGTTTCGTTGTTCCGATGCTGGAGGATGGAGACCTTCAGGTCGCCCGGGTCCTCGCTGCGATCGAAGTAGCTGTCCTCCACGTCCGTCGAAAACTGGATCGTCTTCTCGTCCCGCTCGGGAATGGTGAGGAACTGCTTTCCCTCTCCACTTTTGAGCTTGAAGAAAGACGGGTAGCGCTGGGGCTGGAAGGGCTCCTTGTGCTTCTTCTCCTTCAGCTTCTCCGGATTGTCGGGCTTTTTCTTCTCCTCGTCGTGCTGCTCGATCTTGAAGGTCTGGTTCAGGAGCCGCATCAAGTCCTTGTTGAAAGGCAGGTTCTTCGAGAACGCCTTCAGCAGGTCCTTCGCATCGCCGCCTTCGACCGAGATCGAGTTCTTGCGCTGCTTGTAGATCTCCGTCAGCCGGCTCTTGATCAGCACGTCCTTCAGCAGCTGACGCAACTCCGCGGTCTTCTCGCCGGACTTCAACCGGTCCCGCGACGCCATGAACAGCTCGGAGCGGAAATCGTAGTCCATCCCGGTGCAGTCCACGTGGATCAGCAGATGGTTCTTCAGCAACGGCATCTTGAGCGTCGTCGAAATGAACTGCCTTCCGAGGTGCCCGTGGACCTGCCCGTTGAGCGAAAAGAGGACGCACATTCCGTCCGGGAAAAACTCCCGGTCGATCGCGTCCCGCGTCTCCTTGACCGTCTTGCCATCGACCTTCGCCCTGAAGACGTAGCAGGTCGCCTTGAAACTCCCGACGCCCTTGTGGGCGAACTCATCGGTGAAATGCTCCTGAATGTAGCGGCTGTCGTCCTCCTCCAAGCGTCGCTTCAGGCCAAAGGTGTCACCCTCCAGCACCTTGTTATTCGGATACCGCTCGGGGCTGTCCTTCAGGTAGATCGGCAGCGCTGGCTCGAAGAGAAATTGGTTCAGCGACCTCCGGACCTCCTGCGGCAAGCCACCCCGGCTCCCGGCAGGAAGCTGGTAGTCGAAGAGCTTGATGATCGTCCCGGTCGTGAACTTCCGGTCACCCGCCAAGCCGAGATCCAGCTCGGTGATCGGGAAGCTCGGGATCTTGCCGTCGATCTTCAGATACTCATACCAAGTGTTCTTCTTGGTCTTCTTCTCCTCCGCGGAAAGTGGGTGCTTGCGGATGAGCGTGAATCCGAACTCACCAGTTCCATCGAAGCGCTTCGAGCCGATCAACTGGTAGCGATGCTCCCCGCAGAAGACGATCGCTCCCGTTCCCCCCATGTTGTATTTCCCCTGGACGAACGGGATCTCGTTCTTATTGCCTTGAAGAAGGGAGAGAAACGTCCGCTCGAAATCTCGGGGATGCTGGCCTTCCCCGTCGTCGTAGATGGTCAGGCAAGGCTTCGTCCGCGAACCCGCGGCAAGGATCTGGATGGACTGGGCCTGCTTGCGGCGGACACCGGTCAGATTCCAATTCTTGTGATCCGCCGGGAAGAAGGTCTCGATCGCCGAGTGCATCGAATCCGGAGCCTCCATACCCTTCGGATTGATACCCGCCTCCAAACAGCGCCTCATCAAAATGGCATCAATGGAGTTGGTCAGCTTCTCAATCAGCGCAGCAATCGGTGACGCCTGCTGGTTCTCAATGACGCCAAAGTTGTTCTCGTTACTTCCCAGCGGAAGCCAGGTGCCACTCAAACCCTCAAGAGCCCGATCCACTTCATCAGAAGATCTGGCAGATAAGAGCCAATCAAATAGCCGCTGGTTCATTTGCTCTTACATGACCGCTCCCCAAAAGAGCCTTAACCGTTTCGTAGAAATTGGCGTACACGCTCTCATCCGTGGCCATTCCTTCCCCAGATCCATTCTGAAAATACGCACACCACAAACCTTGGTATCCGGCCGCTTTAGCCTTACTCACCAGGTTTTCATAGTTTGACTGAGAGCAGCACTCCCCAAACAGCAGGACCTTCCTTACGCCGTACTTCGCAAGCTGCCCCGGGTAGTCGTCATCTACACTTGCCACACGAGATTTGCAGCTGACGACCGCCAGCACGCTAGACGCATCGACAAACTTAAAATCCATCATCGGATTCTTTCCACCGTCACCATTCCAATGAGCGACATGCCCCTTGTGGATAATTATATCGCATTCAGGCGAACAGCTCTTCCCGTTACTGTCAATCACATGACCCCAACTGGCTTCCCAGTGTGATCCAGACACCCAATCTCTCAGGCAGTAAGTCAAAAGAGCTGCAATCCGGAGTCCCTTGACGAAGGCGAGGATGTCTCCTTCATACTTTCCATCCGCTTTCTTCGTTAAAGGGGGATAATTCTCGCGAAGCATGTATAGCTCATTCGCCATCGAAGAGAGTCGCTGCGTTGCCAGTCCAAGTCGCAAATCCATAAATGTCGTTACTATAGATTTCCGGAAGCCACCATTTGGATGGTCTGCTCAAGAGTGAATCCCGAGCTCTTGGATAGGTCGAGAAGCCGATCTCGACCCGCCTTAGTTAGTGAAAGAGAGGCGATCGAACCGTCAACACCTATTCGGATTACATCAGCTGCATCCAGATGCTTGAGCAGCCTATTTTCGACACTTTGCGGGTCATCCCCCGATCTTAGAATGAACTCCGCCAGAAACTCGACCTGGGGTTTTGCCTCGACCACTTTTCTAAGTATTTCGTCCGCGCTACAGGTCTTACTTCGCTTTCGAAGCTCCCTAAAGTCCCTGACGTCTTTTGTTTGCAGCGAACCCGCCAATACCTCCCGCGAAAGGACTATCTGATCCTCTGAATCCAGCGTAGCAAGCTGCGCACACAAATCCACACTGTCCAAGTCCCGATTATCAAACAACGCTCTCACACTTGGGTGCAGATTCTCGACACTCAGGAACTGCCGAAGCATTGTCGGAGACAGCATGACTCTCTCACCAAGCTGAACAACGCCACCGAGAGCATCTGCAGACCGACGGATACAATCGGCGAGGTCAGGGATACTCAAAACTCGGTTCTTCCGTCGAGTATTACCAACAATCTTGGCAAGATCCTGATCTAAGGCGGCACCATTCATTGCGTCACCAAATACCCGTTCTCCGTTAACCATTCCTCAAGTGCTCTGCCAGCCAACTCCGAAGGATCCATCTCCAAACTATTCGCGGCCGTCATCAGGGAATCCTGCATGTGCCTATCCAAGGTAAGCATGATCTTCTGCTCAATATGTGGTTTGCTAGCTTCCTTGAAAATTTCATCCGCGGTGAGCCTTTCATCAGAAGAACCATACGTCACAAGACGCCTCTTCACATTGGCCGGAGGGCCATTCTGGATAATCAAATCGACCAACTTCTCGGCCTTTGCAATATCATCCTGAGCCGCCCTGAGAGCGCGCTTGACGTCCATGACCGAAATCTCTCCATCGATGATTTTCTTTTTAATCTCAGGAGAGGCTTTTGCCTCGATTTGCAGATGATCTCGAATCGTACGCATCGAGAGGCCAGTCCGCTTTCGCACCTCCTCCTCGGACCCAAGCTCCTTATACAATTCAGTGACAGCAATCTGTGTATCTGCGAAATTCAGATCCACTCGCTGAAGGTTCTCAACAAGGCTTCGGATAATGGCTTCCGTCCGGCTCAAAGGGCCAGTGAACACAGCCTTGATATCGCTCCTGCCAAGCTTCTGGTGGGCCAGAAAGCGCCGCTGCCCTGAGATCAGTTGGTAAGGAGGGTTGCCCAACACGCCCACCAAAACAACTGGCTGTAGGAGCCCGTGAATCGCGATGCTCGCAGCCAGTTCATCGAGGGCTACGGTCTGTTTTGAAATCCTAACATTGTCGCCACTCACTTCGATCTCAGCGAGAGGAATGTGATGGATTTCGCTAATCTCTGTAGGTTCGCTCATACGAGAATCTCAGGTTTTACTTCTGGCACATCAAGCAAGCCACCCCTGCTCGACCCGTTTGAATCCCGAAAATGGACGCCAATTTCCCATCACTTTTCGGCGCAATCTCACGAATCCCTGCTTCAAGCACGCGCTCACGTTCTTCAGGATCTAAGAGCGAACTGAGCGGGGCGCCCTCCATCCATGTGAATTGTTTATTGGGATCAGCGGGGTCGATGGTTTCGTAGCCCATCGCCTCCTCAAAGTACTTGGGGTAGTGCTCAAGAAGCTTCGCCCACTCGAACGGGGTCTGGAAGAAGCAGAAGGTGCAGCCCGAATTGGTCCGCCCCCAATTCATGAAGGTCGGAAGCCCGAGTCCGCTGTCCTCAAGGATTTTGATGACGCCGTCGTAATCGATTCCTGCCTCCTTGAGCGGGTAGCGGGTCTTGATGTTCGGTTTCCGGCTGATGTAGCCGACTCGATCCTCATCGGCCCGGAGTCCGACGTAGCTGACAACATTGTCGTTTCCGACATGGGCCTCGAAGGGCTTCAGCTTCAGGTATTTCGTGCACCAGCGATTCTGAGGCGAGGGCAAGTAGCCATTGAAGAGCTTGTGCCAGTGATCGAAGCCCGCCTTCGCGTTCAGGCGGATGATCTTCGAACCCAGCTCCGCTTCGAGCCGGGCGAGGTATTCGTAGGTTTCCGGCAACTCCTTCTGCGTGTCGCAGAACACGTATTCCATGCCGTCGTGCCGGAAGTGTTCCAGGCCTTTCACACGGCCTGCCATCAACAAGGCCAATGCCGAGCTGTCTTTCCCGCCAGACACGTTCAGGACATGTCGGACCGGTCTTTCATCGGCAAAAGTTGGAGTGGCTACGGTCACGTGTTCAATCCTTTCACTAGAGGGACAACCTTCGGTTTCCGGTACAGGTAGTTAATAAACTCTGACTTGTCATTCTCTTTCCGTGGAGCATTCGACCACACTTCCAATTCCTCAAGCCCAAGCTTCCCAGCCAGAAGGCCATCTAGAAATACTTGATCGTAGTAGTGGAAGCACCGTGAGTCTTTTCTGGAAGAACCAGGAGCCTCCTTAAAGGACGCGTAGAACACGCCCCCGGGCTTCAAGGCTCGAACCAACCGCTCGATGGAGACTTGGATCAGGTCCCTTCCCACATGGAGAAGCGACGCGCATGCCCAGACGGCGTCAAACTCCTCGCAGAAGCTGAGGTCTCGGAACTCGTTCTCAACGCAATAGGCAAAAGGATACTCGTTGCACAGATCCACCATTCCTTTTGAGGCATCGAAAGAAACCACTCGGTACCCATGCTGAATGAAGTAGCGGGTATCACGCCCAACACCACAACCAGCATCAAGAATCAGGGCACCTCTAGGCAGTCCGGCACCGCGAAACTTCTCGTAGATTTCCTCGAGGTTTAGGAACGCGGTCTGACGAAAATAGTCCGATGAATTCCTTGTGTAGAAGTCCACAGTGGGCGCATCAGCACAGCTCTGCTTTCGCCTCACCCGCTTCTCGTTGGGATCAATTCTTCGAAAGTCGTCCTGCAAGCGTCTGATTTCCGTTTCGAGGGCTCCATCGACTTCGAGTGGGAAAACCAGCTTCTCTGCTAGGTCGGGGATTCCATCCAACTTGTGCTCCGAGGCCAGAATCAATGTGCGAACATGGGCCCCGAGCTTTCCCATCAGTTCGGAAAATGCGGGGTTCGTCTGCGCAGAACTTGACGATTCGATGAGCTTCAATTGCTTCTTCCCGACATTTATGATTTCCGCGAGCAAGCTCTGATCGTGAGCCACAAGTTGGCTGCCGGACGCCAAGTAGCGGAGCGTCCGAAAGAACTCTTTCTCGCCGGTGCTTTCCCACTTCTTCTTGAGATCGTCTCTGATCCCGGCCGCGAAAATGTGATAAAGGTGTCTCGACTCTCCTCGAAGGACCTTCATCGGCAGAAGAAAATCGTTTAACGTTTTGGAAATCTGATCCCGCGATGGACGCGTTAGCTGCTCTTTCAGCGCTAACGCTTGGTTTCTGCCATCGACCCAGACCTTCAACGCCGTGACCAGAGCTATTAGAGCACCAGATGCTACCGGCCATGCCAGCCAGCCGACGCTTGCCGGCTGCGCAGGATTCGCAACTGCTAGAATCACTGGATTCAAGATTATCATCTATTCGTCAGCATTGGGCAGAGCGTTCCAGAGAAGACGTGCAACCACAGCGAGTGAAGTCTCGCTGTCCTCCGGAAGCAGCTTTTTGAGTTTTCCCAACAGTCTCTCCGCATCTCGGGACTGCTCCGGCGTGAGGCTCACGACAAGATCCTTTTCCACTCCATTGCGCAGAGTAACCGCGACTCGAATCGCCGTTTCCGGCAGGCTACCGTCCTTGAGAAAGCAGGTGGCCAGCACCCGCTCGAACTGACGGGCGAAAGTTTCGATGCGTTCGCAGAAGACCATTTCGTCCCGATCCTTCCAGCGACTTGGGGGGCAACGGGTGAGCAGACTGCCGAGAGCTTCGAGCCATTCCGCTTCGGGATTCTCGGCATCGGTGAGCTTCAGGCAGAAAGCCCGGAACTCCGGATCGCCAAGACCCATCGCTACCGTCTCCGCGGACTCGGCGATCGATTGGCGCCAGCTATCCAGCGGGCCCTCGTGGCGGAACGACTCGAGGATGGCGGTGGCCATGCGGCCCTGAAGTTCGGGGAAGCAGCGGCGGAGTTCCGTGATCGACTCTCCGAGCTTTTTTGCGAGAGCGACGGCATCGAGCTTGCCCCTGGCTTTCGGATCGAAGCCGAGAGCCTTCGGGATTTCGTGGAAGACGAGGTCGGCAGGCTCCCGCGCGGCCTCGATGGCCTTGCGTAGCGTGAGGGTTTCCGGCGAGAGCTTGTCGGTCTGCCGGGCATAGTCCTGGAGTCCGGAGACAAACAGATAGAGCGGCCGGACAATCGAGAGGAGCTGTGAGGATTCCGCGCGGTCGGCCTCAACCACGGCGGCCAGCTCGGAGATGAGCGTCTTCCGCACACCTTGAATGCGGCAGAGCTGGAACTCGAAGGTTTCCCAGCGGCGCGCGAAGCGCATCATGAGGTTCTCCTCCACCTCCGGCTGGAAGACGTTGTCCTCGTAAACGGCGATCTCCGTTTCGTGGACGATGAAGACCGCGAGGAGCAGGATGGGGATGAGTCCGTCGCGGACACCATAGGGCTCCGAGCGCAGCATCTCGTAGAGTTCCGCCACCGGCACGCGGCGATCGGGGACTTCCTCCAGCTTCGCGAGGACGGCATCGAGAGCAGGCCGCAGGTGAAGCGGGTCGTCGTCCACAGGCGGAAATTCTATCGACCACTTTCCTTTCCGCTCGCGATGCAAGCCACCGGCGGCGAGGACAGAGAGATACATCGATTTCTCCGGCGGGTAACGGTCTTCGGGGAGGCCTAGAGACTCGTGACCTGCATCCTTGAGCATGCCCTCGAAAAGAAGCTGACGAGCTCTGGCTGCGGCGGTGCTGATCGCGTTGCGGTTGACCAGTTCGTTCCGGACCTGCGGGGCGAGGTGGAAAAGGTCATCGCAAAGGCTGGAGAGATACTCCTGAAGGGATTTCTCCCGCTTTTTGAGCGGGGCGGCTTCCTTGCCCTGGTGATACCAAGCGACTCCGGCACCGGTGCTGGAGGGATCGGTCCCACGGAATCCGACGTATTCCTGGATGCGCTGCTCCAGCGCCTGGGTCGCAGCCGTGATCTGCCGGTCCACTTCCTCCGCGGCAAAGCGATCGTCCTTCAGCTCCGGCGTGGAGCGTTCAACCCAATGCCAGCGCTCAAGATTGAGCGAGTAGCTTGCGAGGGATTCTAATGCGGGGCTGATGGCGATGAGAAGACGACGATCGTCGTTCAGCCGGCGGGCAGCCTTCTCCGCCTCGGCACGCTCGGCAGCCGATTCGCAGAGAATGACGGCGATCATGCCATCGGCGGGGAATGAGGCCTGGAGTTCGGTGTTTGCTTTGGCAAACTCCGATGCGGTCAGGAATCGGACATCGAAGTGTCGGAGATTGCCGGTCTGGATGTAGTGGCGACGGGCCACCACGGGGCGGGCGTCTAACCGGTCCTGCACCACCGAGGCAATAGGAGCGCCGTGGGCGACCGTCTCGGTCGCCGCGATGAAGCGTTGCTCCAGATTGACGCTGGCGTGGGGCCACAGCGAGTAACCGTAGAGTTGACCCCGGTTGAACAGGATACCCCGCTGGCAGAGCCTGAGCAGACGCTTCTCAAGGTCGGAAGGATGACCGAGAGCGAGCGAGACGATGTCGAGGGTCGGCGGCAGATCCGGTTCCTGGAGCACATTCAGGATGCCGACGGTCTTGAGGATCCGCCGGGTGTCGTCGTCTTCTTCCGCCGCTCCACGTACGACGGCATCGATGTGGTTCCAGTGACTTTTGAAGTTCTGACTCAGCCGGTGGGAGAAATTGTAGGCGGCGAAGTCGTAGAATTCGGCCAAACGGAAGAGCGAATCGGCAGAGGCCGACCGCTCGGCGAAGTCCTTGAGAGCAAAAGGTTCTGCCGAAAGCAGGAAGCTGAAGAGCGACCGCTCGTTCTGGCCGAAACGGCGGAAGAACTTCGAGAGAACCGGAATGACAGTCGGATGAAGCGGATAGAGGGTTGGAGCCAGTTGGCCGAGTTCCGTTTTGCCAGGCGCGGGACCGAACATGCCGAGGTCGATGGCAGAGGCCATGGCTTCCTTCGCCGCGGTCTTCCACCCCTTCAGTTCCTTAGCATCGGGGTTCGCGCCTATTGCAGCCGACACGAGTGCGGTGTCTTGATTTAGGCGTTGGGCAAAGTGTATTTGGCTAAAGCGCTCGCCCACCTTTGCCCACTCACGTTGGGCCGTGATCGAGAGCTTTTCGGCATACTCGGCGATGCCTTGGTGCAGAAGGCCTACGAGGTGGATGGGAGCCGCCTGACTCCGCGATGCGGCTTCGGCGAGCGATTGCAGGAAGAAGACATCCTGAGCGTCGGGATTGAGCGCGGCAAATTCGAGGAACTTGCCGAGTTCGTCGATGATCAGGAGCAGACCCCCGTGCGAGCCACCGTTCACCAGTTCCGCTGCGGCTTGTTCCACGAGTCCCACCACGTTCCGGTCCTGGAAGCCACCCTTGGAAAGCAGCGCCGAGGCCTTGTTCCGGACGGTGGACTTTTTCTTCGCGGGAATGGCGCTCTCCAATGCGGAAACCAAACCTCGCAGGACGGCGAGCGACATCGCTTCGCGCGATCCGGTGACGAGAACCGGCAGAAACCGCGGTGCCTTCGGACGCAAGCCGAGAACCGAGCCGAGTTCCTTGAGCGAATCGGGGACCTCCGACGCTTGTCGGCCCATCAGGGTGGCGAGCACGAGGGCGAAACTGGATTTTCCCGAGCCGAAATCACCAGTGATGTGCCAAGCACGTTGCCCGGACTCCTTTCGAAGGCCATCGGCGATCAACTTCAGGTGCGCCGCCGCATCCGTCGTCGTGACGTAGCCCTCAAGGGACCGCGCATCGGCGAAATCACGCTCCAGATTCACGGAGCGCATGAAGCGCGGACTGACGTTCAACAGGTCGCGGACAAGGGTCATGACTCGGCGGGCGCGTAAATGAACTTGAGGAGGTCTTCTTCCGTGAGGTCGCCCTGGATGACGACCTGCTGCATCGAGGAGGATTCCACGAAGGAGAGCGCTCCTTCCGTGGAGGACGCCAATCCATCGAGGAGCGGTCGCACGGCGAGCTCCGGAAGCTTGAAGATTTGCCCGGGGCTACCCTCGGCGGAGGACACGAAGCGGAAGCCGAGCGAGTCTTGATCCTTGAAGGGGCTGTTCCGCCAATAATCCCAGATGCAGTAGGCGAGCAGTTCGGTGCTAATTCCGGGTTTCGGCCCCATGACGAAGCCGTAGAGCGGTTCGCGGGTTTGAGCGTCCTTGAGTCGTTCGCCTACTTTCTGGAGCAGTCCGAGTTCTACCAGCGGGCAGTCGAGGTTGTCCTCGGCGATTTCTCCTTTCCGCCCACGGGTTGGGAGATACGAGTTCACGAAGACGCGGAAGCCATCGGCAAAGGTGCGCTCCGATTTGACGGTCTCGTCTGTCCGCAGGCCTCGAACGAGGAACGGCAGCACCTCCGATTCGCAGAACTCGGCGCGCTGCCAGTGGTTGAGCATCTGCTCCCAGTGGAAGAGCGGGCGTTTCGGATTTGTGGCGAGTTTCCAATGAAGGAGCCAGAGGGTCTCAATGCGCTGGAGGAATTCGTCGTAGCCATCATGACCGAGGATCAACCGGCCGAACTCGGTCGCACCATGACCGCCTCCCTCAACGTCTTCGATCACGCCAGTGCATTCCGCCCAGAACTTGGCGGAGCGCACCATGTTCTTCCCCACGCCCAACTTCACCATAGCTTCGTCCTCGTTCTTGAAGAGGAGGGGCGTCGATTCCAGTTCCCGCACCACCTTGGGAAGCCAGGCGTAGCGACAGACGAAGGTTTCGTGGCCAGTGAAGCGGCGTTGGGCAGTGGCGGCAGGAGGCATTTTGTGGGCTAGCGGAGGGTGAGGAAGAGAAAGCCAGACGTCGAGTCAGACCTGCAAACCGTAGTCCGGCCTCCGCGTTTCGCGGCCTTTGTTCGGTCTCACGCACGAATCCCATGCTTCCCCGCATGCCATGCAAGACAGTCAGGAGACGGGCGGAGCCGGGAGTGATCGTGGAAATGCAGCGCTTTCCCCTCGGCGGCGAGCAGCGAGCGGCCGTGGGGCGAGCTTTCGGTGAAGCGAACCGCGAATCTGCGCGAATGGGCACGAATTTTTGAAGCATGGCGATGTTGTCTCTTCACCGAGTCGGCCGATCGCCCCGTCTATCGGAACGCAGGGACCTCGGGTCATTGCCGGTGCACCCTCGCCGCGTATCCCGTGATCTGAAGATTGCCATCGCCATCGGGAGCGAGGATCGCCGCGTAATCGATGCTGCCCTTCGAAGGCTTACCGTCGATGATGAGATGAAAAGCGGTGCGATAGTTCACGCCCAGCCGACCATCGGCCCGCGTAACCACCGCAGCCGGGTCGGTGACCTGATTCACGATGACCTTGGTCCGGAGAGCGCTATCCTTCTTGTCGGCCGCAATCTGGCCGCGGGTGAATGATTTCCCGAAGTAGTCGGCTGTCGGGGCGAAGCAGCCGGCGCAGCCAGCCCATTTCCCGGAGCGCTCGAGGCTTCGCTCGAGCGCAAGAAGGAACGCGACCCTGTCCATTGCGGTCAAACTGCTGCTGCGCTGCCCTTTCCAGATCGCGACCGGTCCCTTGGTGACGGAGGTCTCGACCGTCACGGGAGCGCCCCACGCCTCGGAGTCGATGCGGTAAATCAGGTTTCCCGAAGAGCTGAAACCGAGCAGTTCAACGGTTTGATGGGGGTCGAAGGTGCCGGCCCCTTCCCAGCCCGCAAGGGTGATAAAATCCTCGAGGACACCCAAGTCCTGAGGGACGGCGATCCACGCACCGCGCTTGAGGATGCGCACGTGGAGCTGATCTCCGATGTGGCGGGCCGAGCTGATTCCGGCGGCGTAGGGGAAACCGACGGCACGGTGGACAGAGCGCAGCCCCATCTGCCCACGAAGGTCTCCCTCATCAGTCCAGAACGGCTGGTCGGATCCCGGAAGGAGAATTCTCGAAATGCCATCCCCCCCGGTTTCGATGGAAAGCTCGCCGTCCGGGACCACACTGGAGGCTATCGGAGGAGGTGCCCCGGAATCGCGCGGCGTGAGGGCGGAGACCGGGATCCAACCGGTGAGGCCGACCTTCACCCAACGATGGGAACCCACCACGCGGGCCGGAGACGAGGGATCGACCCTGAGCCGGGTTCCGGTCGGCACCTTTCCAAGCCGCAGTGCGCCGGCTGCCGGCTGGTCACGCAGGGAAAGGAACGCATCGTCGGGATTGCCGCCGCCGTCCCACACCACCCGCCCGGTAGTCCCCTCGACGGCCAGGTTCACCTCTTGCGAGACGACATTTCCCGCCGCCATCCATCCGCTGACATCGATCTCGATCCATTCCAGAGGTCCTACCAGAATCGGATTCTGATCGGTCCGCTCGACGCGCCCGGCCTCCAGGACGGCGACCAGTTCGCCATTGGGTTGCGAATCGAGCGGGACCGGAGAGCCCGAAAGAACGAGGAATCGAGGTGGGGTGGTGGGCGGGGCGGGTTCGGCCGGCGGATCAGGTTGCACCCCGGGGGCGGGCGAAACCTCCACCGCCAGAGGCTGGGAAGGAGTGGCCTCGCGCTCCACGGAACGGGCTGCCAGCGCTGGAGCCGGAACAGGGGGAGCACCGGTGTTCATGGGGGGAGTCATGACCGATTGCGCCATGGCGGGGGCCGCCGGCTTCGTGGGCCGGAACCATGCCCAGGCTCCGATCAGCAAAGCGACGATCACCGCCGCCGCAGGAATCCACAGCCGTGGTCGAAAAAAGGCGATGCCTGCCGGGGGAATTTCGGGAGCCTCGGGAACTTCGGCAGTCGCCGGAACCGACGGCTGTCTTTCCGGATCGACTTCCGACACGGGAGCCATGAGGGCGGGTGTTGCCGGGGCCGGCAAAGCTGGCGGCCGGGTCACGGCACCGTGATTCTGCCTAGCCTGCGCTGCCAATACCCACGGAGCTGCCGACGGACAAGGCAGCGTCTTGAGGTGAGCCATCGCTGCGGGTAAGGCGTGTGGTCCGTGAATGCGACCTCGATCCCATTGATAGATTCGGTGGGCGAAGGACGCGACATATTGGTTTACGAAAACCTCAGCGCGTTTCCACGAAAGCCACACCAGCGGACAAAGGAGACCCGCCGTGCAGAATACGGCTAAAAGGTAGTGGAAAACTTTTAATGTCTTTATCCTCAACCCGGGATCGGCGGCGATGTAAACCGCCGTTGCTCCGTTACCCACCGGCTCCATGCAAATCCAGAACCGGAAATACCAGACCGGTGTGCCGGTGAGCAGCCCCCTCAAAAACGAGATTCTCCCGTAGAGCCTGCCGTCCGTCATCGAACTCCAGCGCAGATGCCGTTCCTGTTCGCGATCCATCAGGAATGGAATGCTTTTTCCCGTCCGATAGTCCAAATGGCGATAAATCAGGGCCTGTCGCAGTTCGTCAGGGTCGGAATGAATCAGAACATCGCAATGGTATCTCATGGTTGTTCCTTGATTCTGTCAACATCCCAGCATCCGGCGGGTTAGGACAACCCTCTACTGTGTCTTCGCGGGGTTTGCCTAGGGAGCCCGGCGCCCCTCAAAGTTAAAATCAGCGCCGAACCGGGACGGCCGGAGACAGGGAAAGAGACCCAAGACTTCAAGACGCAAGAGCGGAGAGCTGCGCTCCGATTCATCCGAGGAGAAGAGTTGGCCGGGGCTGGAATCGCGAATCAACGCGAATGGGCACGAATTTTTGAGGAGTAGCTGCGGCGCTCTTCTTCAGAACGTGGGTGAAAGGACTTCCACGGCCTCCTTGTGCCATTCGCGTCAATTGGCGTTCATTCGCGGTTGGGGCAAAACCCGCCGAATCGGCCGAATCCGGGTGGCCGGCCGATGATTCCGCTGAAAAACCCGTGCTAGCATGCGTGCGTGAGGAAACCACCCTGCACGCATCTCGAAGCCTTCCGTTCCGGTTCAAGGGACCAAACGGTGGCTTTCGTGCGCCCGGAACGCCGCGTCAGGAAGCGCGTGCTTGACCCGATGAATTGCGGTGATCGTGACGGTGGACGTGGGACGGCCCTCCGCTGGCGGCCAGGGCTCCGGGGCCGGGGCGATGCCGATCTCATGGTCGGCGGTCCTGGGCGTGAATCCTTCCAACCGGCTGATTCGGGGCTGGGAGTGACCCTGAGAAAGGCGGGGCCATTCGTTTTTCTTCCCGGTTTCCAGGTTCGTGGGAGGATGTCGGGCATGTCTTTTTACCACCCGCGCACGCGGCCGCCCCAAAGGTCCGGCGTCTCAAACCCACCCCCGGAACTTCACGGGGCCACTCGATTTCCTTCCGGTGCCCCGACTTTGTAGGACGATGGCTGCCATGATTTGCCACATCCCATCACCCCACCCGTCCGCGCGACCAGGGCGCTCGACCCTACCGATGCGTCCGAGTCCGAGCGCCGCGTCAGGGGGAGCATGGAGACGGCGCGTGGTTCCCGAACAGGCGGTCGAGCGAGGGCGTTCGACCCTACCCGATGCGCCGGAGTCCGAGCGCCGCGTCAGGGCTCATCATGACTGCCATCCACGACCGCAAGAATTGTTCCACAAACCCATGTTCCACGCATGCAGGGTTATTCACACTTACCCCCATTGACCCCGCCCCACGTGTTTCCGTAATGTTCGCCTGATCAACCAATCTCGGTGCATGAAGCACCAGACTCCCGATCGCGGCAGGGATGCATGAAGGACGCCGCCCCAACACGATACTGATATGAAGAAGAGAAGATACCCCGCGCCGCCGGAACGCATCAAGTTGTTCCGCACGGCGTGGGAAGAACTGGCACCCGAAGCGAGTTTCTCCGGCATGACGCTGCAGAAGTTCGTGGAGGACACGCAACCCCTGCTGGACAACGAGGCGGAAATCAAGCGTCTCGAAGCCCTCACGGAGGCCGCGTTGCGGAAGAAGGATGAGCTGGAAACCAAGGCCCGCCGGATCCTTCGGAACGTCGGCCGGGCGGTGAGCAGCGATGCCGGCCACGGAGAGGACAGTCCGCTCTACAGCGCAATGGGCTTCGTGCCCTTCAGCGAACGGAAGAGCGGCCTGACCCGGCGGTCCAAGTCCACCGAGTCGCCCCCTGCTGATCCTCCGGTTGATCCCGGGAACGAAGCTGCCTGATGTCGATCCGCCAAGACTGAGCACCAGGCAGCTCACGGTCCCGATCCGGCTCGGAGTGATTCCGAGCCGTCAACGGTCCGTCGCTCCCCTTGCGGGGGCGGCGGATCTTTTTGCTAGCAAAGAGCCCGCCGGGGAGGAAGTCCAATGACGAGCCGGGGAGCGGGCTGTTTTTTTGCGCCAATGAGCCGTGACCCGTTTTGAGGAGGCGTTCCTTCGAGCCGTGGGGGCGTCACTTCGGATTGAAAAGGAGTCACTTTGAAACGCGAGGGGGTCTCTCGAAAGCGCGGGGGCGTCTCCTTGAATCGCGGGGGCGTCTCATTTCGGCGCGTGGGCGTCTCATTTCAGTGGCGGGGCGTCCCATGGGATCGAAAAGGCGTCTCATTTCGGCGCGTGGGCGTCTCTTCGGTCCTTGGTCTTTGGTCCTTGGCGCCGCGATCAGGTGGACTTGTCGGGCGATCCGAGGGTGCCGTGGCTGACTTCGCCTACGCCCCTGCCGGGGCTCCGATGATCCGGGGACGAGGTTTCCCCGGGGTAAACCCCGGGGCTACAACCCTGCGTCCCGTTGGGACTGGAAGGCCGTGGTCCGTTGTCCTTGGTGCGTTGTCCTTGGTCGGAAGAAGAAAAGACGATGCGGCGCATGGCTCGACCACGGACCACGGACCACGGACCACGGACCACGGACCACGGACCACGGACCACGGACCACGGACCACGGACCACGGACCACGGACCACGGACCACGGACCGGCCGAATGGGCTGGCGGGCGTGTCGGGCGATCAAGCGGATCTGTCGAGCACCCCGATCCGAGGGTGCCGTGGCGGACTTCGCCTACGCCCCTGCCGGGGCTCCGATGATTCGGGGACGGGGTTTCCCCGGGGTGAACCCCGGGGCTACAGCCCTGCGTCCCGTTGGGACTGGAAGGCATTGGTTCCCGGTTCCTGGTTCCTGGTTCTTGGTGCTTCGTCCTTGGTGCTTCGTCCTTGGTGCTTGGTGCTTGGTGCTTGGAGCTGCGCCCTTGGAAGACGACACCTCGCCGCAGGCAATGGGCCGCCGAAGAGGAATCCCCCGCCTCAATGGGCAGCCTCCATGTCTTTGATGGCGGAGCCAAAGGCGGTCTTCGTGCTCCCCTTCGGAAGCCTTGAAACAAATTCACGAAGCCCCTCCTCGTCCGTGCGTTGCCAGGCTTCGGCGATTTTCCTGGCGTAGCCTTGTTCGTTGAAAGCCATGCGGCCGAAGTCGTCCATGTTCCGGATGGAGATCAGGTCGGTGAAGTATTGGGCGGCCGCTTCGGGTTGGGTGCCGGCCCAGTAGTCGCTGAATCGCAGCGAGGCATCCTGCTGGGAGCCTCCCCGCTTCATCGCCTTCAAGCGCGACAGGAGCGCCGGCGCATCCGCATCGGTCCAGGTGTGGAGGAGGGTGTCGAGGAAAGCGTAGAGCTTTTCCATGGTGTTGAGCCGATAGAGGCCCCGCTCGTAGGCGGTGAAGGTCCCTTCGGGATCTTCGAGGGTCAGTCGCCGGGTGGCCGCACGGATTTCCGGCAGGGTGTCGATGTCCCCATCCATCATTTCGAGGACGAGTTGATCGTGATCCATCAGCTCGATCTTGGTCCGGAGGAAGGCGCGGGTCCGGAGGGGACTCCGTTTTTCATCCGCCAACGCTTGGGCGGCGTCCCGCGTGGAAGCCGACAGCAGGTTCGGGGATCCCTGGCGCACGAGGCGACCGAAGGCGGTCTCGGGGCCCGGGGAATCGGCCGAGGGCGCGGGCTTCGCGGCCGAAGAAGGCGGGTCGGAATCGCCGGCTTTCGTGGGTGGTTCCCAGGGCTGGAGAACGGCGAGGCCGACACCGAAGCCAAGGATGGCACATGCCGTGAGGATGAGCCCTTTCGACTTCATGGCTCGGCCCTCCCGGCTAGAGCTTTCTTCATGGTGCTGACATTCGGGCTGTCGGGTTGCTGGGAAAGCCAGGTCGAGGCTCCGGCGGGATCCATTTCGCTCCACCGGAGGATGTAGGCGGTCAGGGTTTCGCTGCCGCTTTCGGACTGCGAAAAGTCGGACGGCAATCGTTCGGCGGACTCCTTGGCGGCGGCGGGATTGCTCCACGCCGCTCCCCTGACCGAGCCTTGGTAAATCAGCGTCTCCTGATGCTCGCCGTCCCCGAGGGCCACCAGCTTGGGCAGGTCTTTCGAGAAATTGACCATGAAGGCCTGCGCGAAGGTGGTGATGTTTTCATCGGTCCAATCCGCGGGAAAGCCGCTTGAAAGGTTCCGGACCGGGTTGGTATCCGGGGCGATCGAGAATCCTCCACTCGTGGTTCCCCACCAGTAGATGGCGTCGTTCCTGGCCCGCGACCTTTCCGCCGGGTCCGCGATGTGATCGGCCACTGCCAGGCCGTCGAAACCGCGGGTTTTGGCGACATCCACGGCGATGGATCGCAGGAGGGGGTTCTTCACCCCGTCATCCGGGTAGGAGGCCACCCAGGTGCCGGCTTCCAACGGCTCGCTGCGGGCCCACAGTTTTGCGACCTTTTCGAACAGCGGCCGATCCGCCTCCGGCCACTCGTCGGCGACCCTGTCGACCAGCCGGGCGGCATCGCGGGGGCGACGCTCGCACTGGTAGTCGAGGAACTGGCTGAGGATCTCCAGATCCTTCCCGGTCCTGCTTTTCAGGAGGAGCGATAGGGCCCGCTGCTCGTCCATATTCAGCCAGGTGAGAAGAACGGCACGGTAGCCCTCCTCCGCAAACTCAGCGGATTTTCCCAATCGCGCGAGCGCCCTTTCGGGATCGACCTCCGCCCAGCGGGCGAAAAGGGCGGCGGCCACCTCCCGATACCAGCCCGTGTGATCGGAAGCGGAGAGCAGCTCCAGCACCTCTTCGAAGCTCTCCGGAGGAGCCATGAACATGAGGCTGCGCAGATGGCTGGCGATCCGGGTGTCCTGCCCGCGGCTCGCCTCATATTTGGCCATCAGTTGGCGGACGAGGTCCACGGAAAAGGCCGGAGTCCGTTGGGAGCCCCGGATCGATGGGCTGACCACGCCCTCCGGGTGGGCGGAGGAAGGAGTCGCGCTGGCGACCGCCCGCTCGAGGGGTGGAGTGGCAAGCTTCCAGCCGTAGGCGGCCATGGCCCCGGCGGCGAAGGTGAGGACGGAGGCGGTTTTCATGGACATGAGGAGGGCAATCTTCCCGAATCCTCCGAGTGAGGCCTGGGAGGATGCTTGAATGGCATTCCGGGCGATGAATTCGACCGCAGCGGTGGGTGGAGCGGCCTCGACCCGGGCCCCGGCAAGCACTGAGGCGAGGAGGGTCACCGTGACGGGCGCTCCGTTTTGGCGCAGGCGTTTGGCGAGCGTGCCGAGGGCCCGGACGCTGCGCTTTTGCCACGCGCCCGCGGTTCCTCCCAGCTGACCGGCGATGGCCTTGAAGGTCTTTCCTTCGAAAAAGTGCAGGGTGAGAACGGTGCGGTCCCGCCGGGACAGGGAATTCAGGGCCTCATCGAGTGCGGGAGCGAGATCGATGGCGGGATCGCGACCCTCCGCCGCGGTCTGGTGATGCTGTTCCGCAGCCCGTTCCTTCATGGTTCGAACGGATCGTTTTTTCCGGATCCTGACGGCTTCGTGGACGACCACGCGGTGAAGCCAGGCTGCCAACACTTCGATCTCGGAGCACCTGGAGGCCTTTCGGGCCAGAATGGTGAACGCTTGTTGGACGGCATCCTCCGCATCCATCCGATGACCCAGAATCCGAAAGGCGGTGGCAAAGGCGAGACCGTGGTGACGGGCGACCAAGGCGGCGAACGCCTCCTGATCTCTTTTGACCGCGAATTCCCTCAGGAGATCACGGTCACACCTGTCCATTCCACTCGCCATTCGAAGGAGAAGAGCGGGTCAACGACGAGAATCGGACAAAAATTTGGGAGATTCTCGCTCTCCGATTTCCTCCCTCCGCTGCCGGAGCCCTGTCTTGCATGCCCGCGCCTTGGCGTTCGTTGGTGCTTGGTGCTTGGTGCTTGGTGCTTGGTGCTTGGTGCTTGGTGCTTGGTGCTTGGTGCTTGGTCCGTGGTCCGTGGTCCGTGGTCCGTGGTCCGTGGTCCGTGGTCGAGAAAGGAGCGGCGTGCCTGGGGCCGCCGACCCTGCGAGCCCGCCCTATTTTACCTCCTACGAACAAGCTCGAACGCTCGCGATGATGGCCCTGGGTCCCTGCTCACTGCTCCCTGTCCCTTGCTGGCGACCACGGACGACGCACCGGGCTGGCGGGCCGGCCGAGTGGGCTGGCGGACCGGCCGAACGAGCTGGCGGACCGGCCGAACGAGCTGGCGGGTCGGCCGAACAAGCTGGCGGGCCGGCCGGGTAGGCTGGCGGACCGGCCGAGTGGGCTGGCGGACCGGCCGGGTAGGCTGGCGGACCGGCCGGGTAGGCTGGCGGGCCGGCCGAACGAGCTGGCGGAGCGGCCGGGTAGGCTGGCGCGCCGGCCGAATGGGCTGGCGGACCTGTCGGGCGATCCGATCCGAGGGTGCCGTGGCGGACTTCGCCTGCGCCCCTGCCGGGGCTCCGGTTAGGCGGGGGTGCGGCGGCCCCCCGGGGTGAACCCCGGGGCTACGGCCCTGCGTCCCGTTGGGACTGGACGTGCTTCGTGCTTCGTGCTTCGTGCTTGGTCCGTAGTCCTTGGTCCGTAGTCCTTGGTCCGTAGTCCGTAGTCCGTAGTCCGTAGTCCTTGGTCCGTAGTCCGTAGTCCGTAGTCCTTGGTCCTTGGTCCTTGGTCCTTGGTCCTTGGTCCGTGGTCCTTGGTCCTTAGCCCTGGTCCTTGCCCTAGCCCCTGGTCCTTGCCCTAGCCCCTGGTCCTTGCCCTAGCCGCTGGTCCTTGCCCTAGCCGCTGGTCCTGGTGCTTGGTCGAGAAAGGAGCGGCGTGCCTGGGGCCGCCGACCCTGCGAGCCCGCCCTATTTTTCCTCCTACGAACAAGCTCGACCGCTCGCGACGATGGCCCTGGGTCCCTGCTCCCTGCTACCTGCTACCTGCTACCTGCTACCGACGCCGGAAACCGAGCCCCAAGGCTCCGGCTCCGAGGACCAGGATGGCGGCCGAGGGTTCCGGGACGGCCGCGGAAAACTCGATGTTGTCCAAGGCGACCACGATGTCATTGCCCGTGGCGGTGAACTCGAATCGGTCGATGTTCCCCCAGTCGGAGCCGGAGAAGGCCAGATTCAATCCATAGGCGGAACCGTCGCCAGGCCCGATGTCGGTGGCGACGATCTCGCTGCCGGTGGAGGCGCCGTAGGTTCCGGCGAACATCAGGTCAACATTCTCGACCCGGGCGACCTCGATGAGCCCGTTGTAACCCGTGATCGTGTAAAGCGTCGGCGGCCCGGCGTTTCCCGTGGCCCAGTCCAGCGAGGTCAGCGCGAAGGTCGTGTTGCCATCCGAAGAGACGGAGAAGGTGTGCACGTTGTGGGTCGTCGTTCCGCTCCATTGCCAATCGCCGATGACGCCGAGCCCGTCGAAATTTCCAAGAGAGGAAGGTGCCAGAAAGCCGGCCACGTCAAAGATCGCGACGCCCCCGGTGCCATCGACGCTGTAGGTGAACCCGTTGAAAGCGAGCGAATCGCTCAGGGGAGACATGTTCATTCCCTCCGAGCCGGAGGAGAAATCCTCGGTGTAGGGAAAAGTGAGTGCCCCTTGGGCAGAGGATGCGACGATGGCGGTGACCGCGAACAGGGCGGCAGGTTTCGGAATTTTCATGATATCAGGGTGATGACCGTTGACTGGTTTCCAAGAACCGAAGGCTCCCGGACGATGCGGCTTCCTGCACGCCAGGAAGTTTATCCCCCACAATCCCGGGCACGGCACCAAGGCGATGTGGCAGACACCTGATGTCAACTGTCGCCAAGGCACCTATCGGGTGATCCCGGCCTTGTCCAGCGTGGGACCGAGATCTGTTGTCGGGGCGCCGGAGCCCTGGCTCCGACCGACCTATCTCGGTGGAGAGCGTTGTCCGTTGTCCGTTGTCCGTGGTCCGTGGTCCGTGGTCCGTGGTCCGTGGTCACTGCTCACTGCTCACTGCTCACTGCTCACTGCTCACTGCTCACTGCTCACTGCTCACTGCTCACTTGGTGATAGGAACAACGAAATGGGCGAAAGAATCGAAATTTGACCACGGAATACACGGAAGGCACGGAAAGGTAGGGTCGACCGCCCTCGCTCGTCCGGCGCGGGGAAACGCCAAGGCATCGCGGGTGATTCGCACCATTCCGGCTGCACGCGTGAAGGGCTTCGCGCGAGGACGGGGCTGGACGCGCGCGGGCCACGGGCCGGTCGAGCGAGGGCGCTCGACCCTACCTCGCCATTTGGTGCTTGGTGCTTCGTCCCTTGCTACCGGCTACCGGCTACCGGCTACCGGCTACCTGCCACCTGCCACCTGCCACCTGCCACCTGCCACCTGCCACCTGCCACCTGCTACCTGCCACCTGCTACCTGCTACCTGCTACCTGCTACCTGCTCCCTGCTCCCTGCTACTCGCTCCCGCTGGTGGTGAGGGGGCGTTCGCGTGTTTTACGGTCCGGATTCGCGAGGTGGCGCGGGGATTGACGCAAGAAATGCGGAGCGCGGTTCGCCTCCGCCGGTCGATGATCCGACCATGCTGGCTTCATCGGCTTTATGGATCGCCTTGGGGATCACCGGGGCCATCGTCCTGGCACATGTGCTGATCTTCATCGTCTTCGTGCGGCCCACGAAGGATGACAAGAGCTCCACCGAGGACTGATCCCGAATCCAGGACACGCAAGCGACGGGGAATGGCTGGCGACGAGCGTTTCAGCCAGCGAGCGGGCGTTTTCACGGTGACCGATCAGGAACCACGGAAAACACGGAAATGGCACGGGCAGCGCTGACCGATTCAGGAACCACGAAATCGGCGAAAGGGACGAAATTTGAAGACGGTAGGGACGACAACCCTCGGTCGACCGCGAGCTACCCCGCAGCTCCGATGTTCCTGTCGGGTTTGGCTGAGGCCGACGCTTGGGAAGACACGGCTCGGAAGGGGACGATCGAACGCGATTCCGGGTGATGTTCGCAGTGCTTCGTTCTTCATTTCGACCGTTTCGTTGTTCCTTCCTTCCTCAGGGCTGCATGGGCGCGGCCGTGGGTGACGGGGGAGAGGCGTCCGCAGGCGGTTCGCGGTCGACCGAGGGCGGTCGACCCTACCTGCATGGAAAACGCGGAAGCGGCACGGGCAGCGCTGACCGATTCAGGAACCACGAAATCGGCGAAAGGGACGAAAAATCTGAAGACGGTAGGGTCGCCCGGGGGCGGTCGGCCCATTCAAGGGTTCCATCCTCTTTCGCGCTGCCAAGGCGCTTCCGCTTTCCGGGGTTTGGAACTTGGAATTTCGGCGGCGGGCTGAACGTAGTTGGGGAGCATGCTGAGAATTCTTGGACTGATGGCGGGGCTGGCGCTGGGGGCGGCGGCGGAGACGGAGCGGGTGTATTTCGGGACCTCGGGCAACGGGGAGGCGAAGGGCATCTACACGGCGGAGTTCGACCCGGAAACGGGCGCGATCTCCGGCCTGAAGCTGGCGGCGGCCGCGCCGAATCCGGGCTTTCTGGTGATGGCGCCGGATGGAAAACACCTCTACGCCACCAGCTCGACGAAGCCGGCCGGGGGCGGTCGCCCGACCGGCGCGGTGGCGGCGTTTTCCGTGCAGGACGACGGGACGCTGGAGGAAATGAACCGCCGGGAGAGCGGCGGCGGGACCTGCTTCGTGACGATCGACCCGTCCGGGCGCTGCCTGCTGTCGGCCAACTACGGCGATGGCTCGGTGGCGAGTTTTCCGGTGGAAAAGGACGGCTCGGTGGGCGAGCGGGCCTCCTATTTCAAGCACGAGGGCTCGAGCGTGAACCCGGACCGGCAGAAAGAGCCGCATGCGCACTCGTTCTATCCGGGACCGGACAACCGCCGGGCCTACGCACCGGACCTGGGGATCGACCGGGTGAAGATCTACGCGCTGGACGTTTCCTCGGGGAAAACCACGGCCGAGGGCGAGGCGAAGACGACGCCGGGATCGGGGCCGCGGCACCTGAAATTCAGCCCCGACGGCAAGCGGGCCTACGTGATGGGCGAGATGAGCCTGACGGTGCTGGTCTACGACCGGGACCCGGAAATGGGCGGCCTGACCCTGGTGCAGGAGGCCGGGGTGCTGGCGGAGGGTGCGGATGGCGGGGGCATGACCTGCTCGGAGATCCTCATCAGCCCGGACGGGCGCTTCGTTTACACGGCGAACCGCGACGTGGCGGGAAAAGGCCGGGACTCGGTGACGACCTTCGCGGTGGGCGATGACGGCCGCCTTTCCCGCAAGGCGGAGGTGCCGGCCGAGGTGGTGATCCCGCGCAACATCCAGCTCAGCCCGGATGGCAAATGGCTGCTGGTGGCCGGCCAGCAATCGGGCGGCGTGCCGGTGTTCCGGATCGGCGACGATGGCACGCCGGCCTATGCCGGGCATCGCGCGGAGGTGCCGCAAGCGATGTGCATCGTGTTCGCGCCGTGAGCTTGAAAAGGCCGTCCCGCACGGGCGAGACGGCCCCCGGAAACCGGTTCAAGGGATGACGACGCCCTGCCCGCCGACGCGGAGGCAGCGGCCGCCGCGGGTGTGGGCGAAGTGCTCGGCCTCCTCGTAGGTGGCGAACCAGTGGTTCGGGTAGCCGGCCTCGCGGACGATCAGGTCGAAGGCCTCCAGCTGGTCCGGCGGAAGCCCGGCGAGCGTGCGGCGGAAGCCCGGCCAATCGCCATGACCCGCCTCGAGGGCGAGCAGCTGCAGCAGGTGCTTCCGCTGGATGATCGCGCGCTGCGCGAACAGGCTGGAAAGCGAATGCCCGCGCACGACGCCGCTTTTCAGCAGGCGACGCAGGACGGGCAGGGACTCGGCGGGCGAGCCGCTGCGGGCGGCCCGATGGAGGCGTTTTCCCAGATAAAGCATCCGGGTGACGGAGGCGGGCCTGGCGTTGCCAGGCGACGGACGGTGTTTGCTCATGTGCATACCTTTCTCGTGAGATCGGCCCGCTCGCTCATGGCCGGAGGTGGAGGTATGCAAGCGCTCGGCCTGCGGATGGATGGCGGATGCGGAGGTGCTTTCGCGAGGCGGGCCGTCCGTCGGCCCGCGCCCGCTATGGCATGGGGAGGCGGCGGGGAAAAGGAAAACCCGCCTCGGGTGGGCCGGCCGTCAGCGCGCCTCGGGCGGGGTGACCTGCGGCCAGCCGTCGCCCGACCATTCGAGGGACATCACGCCGAGGGTCGCCTCGCCCGCCATGCGGTCGTCGGCCTCGAAGTGGCAGCTGAACCATTCCTTGCCGTCCTTTTCGATGATCCCGGCGTGGCCGGGCCCGGTGAGCGGGCCGTTCTCGATGCCGAGCACCAGGGTGCCGCCGCCTTCGAGCAGCGGCTTGCCATCGCGATCGACGTACGGGCCCTCGACCCGGTCGCTGCGGCCGACGGTGATGTAGTAGGTGCTCTGGTCGCCGCGGCAGCAGTCGCCGCGGTTGACGAAGAGGTAGTAGCGATCGCCGTGCTGGTGAAGGTAGGGCGCCTCGATCGACTTGCCGGCGGCGATGGGGATCAGCGGCGCGGCGGGGTGGAGGCGCTTGCCGGTGGCGGGGTCGAGCTCGACCAGCTTGAGCCCGCTCCACTGGGAGCCGAAGGCCAGCCACAGGCGTCCGTCACGGGCGTGGAAAATGGCGGGGTCGATGGTGTTGAAATCGCCGCCCTCGCGGGAGCGGACGACCTCGCCGCGGTCGGTCCACTGGAAGTCGGGATCGGCCGGATCCAGCGTGGGCGTGGTAGCCAAACCGATGGCGGAATCCATTTTCCCGAAGCTGGAGACCGAGTAGTAGAGCAGCCAGCGGTCGCCGACCTTCATCACGTCGGGCGCCCAGTAGGTGCCGCGGTTTTCCGGCACGGCGGCGGCGATCCATGGCGGAGGCTCGTCGAGCACGGCGGGGCCGGGCTGCCAGGTGACGAGGTCTTTCGAGTGCAGCGAGCGGACGCCCCTTCCGGTATAGAAGCACCACCAGGTGTCATCCTCGCGGACCAGCGTGGAGGGATCGCGGGCGGTGACGCCGCGGCTGGCGGCCTGGGCGAGCGGCCCGCCCGGTTCGGTGTCGGCGGAAACGGAGGCCGTGGAGGCGAGGGCGATGGTCAGCAGGAAAGCACGGAGTCTCATGGGCAGGGGTCCTACGGGGGCGAGCGGGCCGATCCTTCGGCGGCAGGTGGTGGGGATGGGAACCGCGGAAACCATCGCTCGCCTCCGACCGCGGGGCACCCTGCGAAAAAAGTTAGGAAACCGATGAGCGACAAAGCTGTCACGCGATGGGTGGAGCGCGATTCAGGCTGAACGACTTGAATCGTGGGCAACCGCCGGATGCCGCGGCAAGACCGCTTTCCTCGTGACAGGCGGGGATCTGTTAGGCATGCAAACTGCGGCACTTCCCGATCCGATGACCGCTGCCCCCCCCCAACCTCGCTACACCCGATCCCGTGGACCGTGGGCATGGCTGCGCTCGCTCCGGCGGAAGATCCGTCGCCTCTTCCTGCCCAAGTGGCGGCGGGACTACGAGCGGATGCGGAAATGAGGAGCCCGGAGCGGAAAGGATCCCCCGCCCCCTCACCGGCTTCCGTCCTTTCCGTGAATCCCGGGGTCCCCCACATCGCGCTGATGCTGTGCGAATTGGGATTTGATCTTTGAGGGGTCGCCCATTGCACTCCGGGGCGTGATCCACCCGACGGCCCTCGTTTCCGAAAACGCCCAGCTCGGCGACAACGTCCACATCGGCCCGTTCTGCGTGGTCGGGGAAAACGTCCGGCTGGGCGATGGCTGCCGGCTGCACTCCCACGTGGTGATCGAGGGCCACACGACCATCGGCCGCGACAACGAGTTCTTCCCCTTCGCCGCGATCGGCGGGAAAACGCAGGACCTGAAGTACGCCGGCGAGCCAACCGCGCTGATCATCGGCGACCGCAACGTGTTCCGCGAGAACACCACCGTCCACCGCGGCACCTTCGACCACACGCCGACCCGCATCGGCCATGACAACCTGTTCCTCTGCTACGCGCACATCGCCCACGAGTGCCAGGTGGGCAACCACGTGATCCTCTCCAACAACGGCACCCTGGCCGGCCACGTGACGGTCGAGGACCACGCCATCGTGTCCGGGCTCACGGCGATCCACCAGTTCTGCCGCGTGGGCTGCCACTCGATCATCGGCGGCTGCTCGCGGATCATCCAGGACATCGCGCCCTACACGGTGGTCGAGGGCAACCCGGCGACCACCCGCGCCATCAACCAGGTCGGGCTTTCCCGCCGCGGCTTCACCGAGGACGACCTGAAGGCGCTGCGCAGCGCCTACAAGCGGCTGTTCCTGAAAAAGGACGCCAACCTCGGCCTGGCGATCTCCTCGCTCAAGGCGGAGTCGACCGCCAACAACGCCCATGTGAAGCACCTCATCGCCTTCATTGAGGGATCGCAGCGCGGAGTAACGCGGTAGAAGCTTGGAGCGCCGATTATGAAATCGGCATCGCCTCGGCATGAGAGCTTGGAGATTCTCGATAGAAGGCTCCGGAGTTTTCTGACGAGACGAGCTTCGAGGCACTCTATCGAGAAATCGCCGACTCGTGAGAAGAGGCGATGCCGATTTCATAATCGGCGCTCCATCCCAGCTCCTTCTCGATCGCCCCGTAGTAGCCGGCGTAAAACGCCAGGATCTTCCACACCACGAAGGCCACGATCAGCGCATAGCCGAGCTTCGGCAAGACCACCGACAGCCGCGACACCCGCTCGATCGAATCCGCCGCGAAGTGCTTCGCCCAGCGGTCCATGTCCTCATCGAGTTTCCCCGACTCCTCCGCGGTGGCATACGAGCGCGCGAAGGCCTTCGGAAACACCGGCTCGGCCGCCAGCATCGGGCCGACCGCGCCGCCCTCCCGCACCGCGGCCTCGATCCGCCCCGCCGCGGCCGCGAGCTGCCCGCTCTGCGACGCCTCGCCCGCCATGCGCACCGTTTCCCGCATCGGCAGACCGGCCAGCAAGGCGGCGTGATAAACCCGCGCGAACCGCGCCAGGGCCAGCGACTTCCGCGCCCTGCCGATGAAGGGTAGCGCGTTCAACCGGCGGTCCACCGCCTCGCTCCGCGGCGCTTTTTTCAACAACCCGCGACCGAGGAAACAACCCCCGGCGATCAAGGCGTAGGTGACCCCGAGGGACACCACGAAGCGGGTCGCCAGCAGGTTCACATCGAGCCCGTCGAGCCCCGCCCGGACCGGGATCGCCGCCAGCAGCAAGCCGAGGTGCAGCAGCACCAGCGGATAGATCATCGCCTGCCAGGCCTGCCGTTTCGCCTCCGCCACCATGCCGAAATAGTTCGTCAGGTGCTGGAAGGCCGGCGCCGGCCGGCCGCTGATCTCGCCGGCCTCCACCAGCACCCGCTCGAGCTGGGAGACGCCCGCTTCGCGAAATGCCTGCCCGATCGATTTTCCGGACTCCAGCGCCGCATCGACCTGCTCCAGCAGCTCGCGCTCCGCCGCCGGCACGCCGCTTTCGATCATCGTCCGCGCCGCCTCGCGGATCCCGAAGCCGGCGTCGGCGAGCTTGGTCAGCTCGGTGTAGAACAGCTCCTTGCGCTTCGCCGACAGGGTCATTGACCGCACGCTAGACGCGCCTCCGGCGTCCGGCGATGCGATTCTTGAAACGGCGGCCGGGCCGGTTTCCTTTTGCCGTTCCCGCGGGGCATGCTAACAGGGTAGGACCATGAGCACTCCTCTCTCCCGCCGCCGTTTCAACCAACTCGCCGCCTTCACCGCCCTCGCCGGCGGTGCCCTGCCCCGCTCCGCCCGCGCCGCCGAGGGCAAGGTGGCCACGCTGCCCGACCTGCCCTACGCCTTCGATGCGCTGGCGCCGGCGATCGACGCGCAGACGATGGAAATCCACCACGACAAGCACCACGCCGGCTACGTGGCGAAGCTCAACGACGCGCTGGCGGCCGACTCCGAACTGGCCGCGCGCTCGCTTGACGACCTGATGGCCGCCATTTCCGGCATCGCCGACGGCAAGCTCAAGACCGCGGTGCGCAACAACGGCGGCGGCCACTGGAACCACACGTTTTTCTGGGAAACGATGGCCCCGGCGGCCAAGTCGGGCCAGCCCGGCGACAAGCTGGCCAAGGCGATCGACTCGGCCTTCGGCTCGATGGACGAGTTCAAGACGACCTTCGGCGAGGCGGCGGGCTCGCGCTTCGGCTCCGGCTGGGCGTGGCTGATCGCCAAGGACGGCAAGCTGGCCGTGGTCAGCACGCCCAACCAGGACAACCCGCGCATGACCGGCATCGTCGAGCCGGACGAGCTCGGCACCCCGATCCTCGGCATCGACGTGTGGGAGCACGCCTACTATTTGAAATACCAGAACCGCCGCGCCGACTACGTGACCGCCTGGTGGAACATCGTCAACTGGGACACCGCCACCCAGCGCTACGAGGCCGCGATGGGCTGAGCCGCCACGCGCCGCGCCTTGGAGCGCCGATTATGAAATCGGCATCGACGGTTCTTCGGACCGGCTTCCTCCCGCCGGCCCGCGCCGCCGTCTCAGCGCGGCGGCTCCCGCCGCGATCGCGACCAGCAGCGCGGTCGAGGGCTCGGGCACGGTCGGGATCGAGGCCGCTGCGGCGGGATCGGCCGGCTCCAGCCCGGCCTGCTCGTACTGCTCCTGCGTTTCCAGCACCACCGCCCCGGACACCGGCGTGACCAGCTGGTAGGCGGCGGCGGTCTTCGAAGCCTCGGGCTCGCCGGACTCCGCCTGCTCCATCGCCCACTGGCGGGCGAGCTGGCTCCAGACCTCGGTGCCCTCCGCCTGCTCCGGCGTGGCGACGCGCTGCCATTGCCAGTCGCGGGTCGGCCGGCCCTGCAGGAGTTCGGTGAAAAACCGGCCCAAATCATCGGCCGGGCGGATCAGGCTCGGGCCGCGCTGGAGACCTGCCTCGCGGCCCAGCTCCTCGACCAGCCGGTTCGCCCCCGCGGCCACCTCCACCTCGAACATTTCCGGACGCGTCGTGCCGCGCTGCAGCAACTGCTTGAGCTCCTCGCCTTTGGTCAGCGTGACAGGCTGCGGCCCGTGCAGCCAGACCACCACGCCATGGCGTCCTTCGCGGGCCCGCACCAATGCCTCGCGCAGGGCCGGTTCGTTGTCGCGGCCGCCGCTGAAATCCCAGCCCGGCGGGTAGTTTTCCACCCCGTCGGTGGCCAGCAGCACGGTCGCGCGGTCGGCCGGCAAGGCCGCCAGCACCGGCTCCAGCCACGAGCGGGCCCCGGCCATCGAGAGCGAGCCATCGACCACCACCAGCAACCGGTCGACCGCCGGCCCGGCCCCCGCCCGACCGCGGCGGCAGAGGATGCCTTCGTCCGCTCCGGCGAAGTCATCGCGACACCAGACCGGCGCGTTCATGTCGGCAACGGCCGTCGTCTCCACCACCATCGGGTGCTCGACCGCCTCGCCCACCGGCAGGCTGGCCTGGCAGGAGAAGCCTTCGCCATCCGGATGCGCGGCGGGCAGGCCGGCGACCTTGAAGCGGCGGTCGGACTGCACCCACATTGCCTGCGTGGCCTCCGCGGCGAGTCCGAAATTCCGCTCGATGATCCGCGGCAGCTCCCAGCCGAAGGGCTGGAGCGGAGCCGTGACGCCGAAGCGGATCTTCATTTCGCCCTGCGCGGGGACCGGGAAGCACTGGACCATCACCGTGTCCGGCCCGGCCATGGTGACCAGCACCGGATCGCGCCGCTGCCGCACGGCGACCTCGCGGTAGGCCGCCTTGACCTTCGAGACGGTGCTGAAGGCGGCCTCCCGCGGTTCGCCGTTGACCCATAGCGTCAGACGCGAGACCCGACCGCCGCGCGGCAGCCGGACCTGGCAGCGGGCTTCCTTTTCCTGAGGGCTGTCGTTTTTGAAAACCATCGTCCACTCGCCGTAGCCGAGCCCCGAGGTGCCATCGACGTGGGCATCGAAGCGCGACTCGGCGAGGTCGAGGTCCTTGAGGCGCATCGCCACCGCATCGCCACCGAGGTCGGGATCGAACTCCCATTCGTCCATGAGTGCGCTGCGTCGGCCCACCAGGCCGCCGGTCGCGCCGCGGGGTGGCTTGAGCGAGTTGAAGGGCTTGCCGGTGACCCGGAAAAACACGTCGCGGGCCTTGGCGGAGTCCATCCTCCGCCCGCCGCCTGCCTGGGTGAACATCGACAGCGGAATTTCCCAGGAAACCATCACCCAGCCCGGGATGTCGGTCGCCACCTGCGAGCCGTCGCCTCCCTCATAGCAGGCCTTGAGCAGGTGCTCCTCGGAGTGGAAGGCGCGCAGGTTTTCCACCGCCGCCTGGCTGCCATCCAGCGCGCGCGTCATCTGCCACCGAGTCCAGATGCCGGGGCCCTCAAGGATCGCCAACAGAGCCACCGCTCCCGCCAGCCCGGCCCACCAGCCCTGGCGGAATTGCCAAGCATAGGGCACCTGACGGCGCCGCAGGCGGGCGATCCGCCAGGTCGCCAGCCAGGCGAAGACGGGAGTCAGCGAAAGCATCCCGAGCCCGAAGGCGATGATGGCCATCACCGACACGGGAAACAGTGGCAGAAACAGGAATCCGTAAAAGGCAGCCACCGCGATCGCCACCCCCGCCGCCATTCCCTGAACCCGCGAGCTGGAACGCCAGGCCGTAGTGAGGAACCACGCGTTCACCGCCGGCACGACCGACGCCAGCAGCCCGTGCCACACGGTCGGCAGCGGGTTGAAAAACACGCCCGCGCAGAAGCCGATGAGGGCCTCGATGGCGATCACCAAGGCCGGCAACACCACGCCGAACGCCCACGCCGCTTTCCGGCCCCTGGCGCTGCCACCACGCGACGGATTTTCGGAAGGCTCCCCGTCACCATCCATGCGTTTCAACACGCGCTCGAGCATCCAGCTTCCCACCTGATCTTCGTCAAGATGCTCGACCTCTTCATGAATGTGCGCCCGCAGGTCCTCCTTCAACTCCCGCGCATCGTCGCCCTCCAGGCCTTCACGGATCACCCGCGCCCGCAGGTATTCCTCCAGCCTTTCCTCCGCTTGCTTGGACCATGCTTTCATTGCGTTCCCGGGTCGTTGATGGATGCGTCCGCCTCACCGGAGGCCGACGGGTTTTTCGAAAAATCCTGCACCCCGAGCTGCTCCACGCCTTGGGTCATCGAGGTGAAGTAGCCGTCCATCTCGCGCGCCAGAAGGCGGCCGTCGTCGGTGAGCCGGTAGTATTTCCGCGCCGGTCCCTCGGTGGATTCCTCCAGCCGCGTGGTCACCAGGCCCTGCTTTTTCAGGCGCGAAAGCAGCGGATAGATCGAGCCCTCGGCCACGCCGATGCCCGGGATCGCCACCAGCATCTTGACCAGCGCGTAGCCGTAACACTCCCCGCCCTCCAGTGCCCGCAGGATGCAGTAGTCCAGCAGGCCCTTGCGCATCTGCACGGTCCAGTTGTCGAAGCGTTCGTCGAGCGACGGCTTCATCGCGCCACCTCCTCCCGACTCTTGCTACGATGGATGCCGTATTTCATCCGCGCAGGAAATGATCGACGAACCACGCCGGCCCGAGCGTGGCGAATAGAAGGAACAGCACCGCGCCGACCAGCATCAGCGACCACTGGGCCAGCGCCGCGCGGCCATCCCGATCCAGCCCGCGGCGGCCGGGCCATGAATTGGCTGGAGATGGGCTGGTGTTTCGATTCACGGCGACTCCCCTTGCTATATTGCGATGCAAGGTAGCGGTCAATATAGAATTAAGGAACCCCTCAAATCGCGAAAGGGCGCGGAATGGGAGAAGTCGAGCCTGGCGACCTTGCCGGCTTTTCCTTTCGCGGTTTTCGCGTGTTTCGCGGTTCGCCTCCCCGCTCCGGGATGCCGATTTCACAATCGGCGGTCCGTTTCCCAGAAACCGGGCATCGACCTCGCCGGTGGCCGCGGCCATCGTCGCCGTCACATGGCCACCTGCGAGCACTGCGGCACCGCCTTCACCCCGTCCCGGGCGGACGAGGTCTATTGCTGCAAGGGCTGCGAGTTCGTCGCCGAGATGATCCGCGACAGCGGCTTCGAGCGCTTCTACGACCTCAAACAAGGGCTCGCCACCGCACCGGTGAGGTCGCGCCCCTTCGAGCAGCACGACTTTTCCTGGCTCGCCCCGATGGTCGCCGAGGCGGAAACGCGTAGCAGCGACGGCAGCGCCTCGCTCGACTGCGGACTCGAGGGCATTTCCTGCGTCGGCTGCGTGTGGCTCATCGACAAGCTCTTCGACCAGCACCCCGGCTCGATCCGCTCGGCCGCCCACCCGGCTTCGGGAAAACTCCATCTCGCCTGGCGCAGCGGCCAGTGCGATGTGGAAGGCTTCCTGCGCGAGCTGACCCGCTTCGGCTACGTCGCCGGCCCGGTCCGCCGCGACGCGCCCGACCACGAACGCCGCCGCCTCGGCGCCCGGCTCGGGCTCTGCGGTGCCTTTGCGCTCAATGCCATGGCCTTCAGCCTGCCCGGCTACCTCGGCATGCCCGATGACTTCGAGTTTGCCGGACTGTTCCGCCTCATCGCGTTCATTTCCGCTACTCTCGCCATGCTCGTCGGCGGCACCTACTTCATCGACCGCGCCTGGCGCGCGCTGAAGTTCCGCACCCTCCACATCGACCTGCCGATCGCCCTCGGCCTGCTGCTCGCCTACTTCGGCTCGATCGCCGGCTGGGCGCTCGGCCTCGAGGGCCTGATGTATTTCGACTTCGTCGCCACTTTCGTCTTCCTCATGCTCGGCGGCCGGTTTTTGCAGACCGCCGCGGTCGACCGCAACCGCCGCCGGCTTCTGCGCGCCTCGCCCATCCCGCCCTCCGTCCGCAGCGGCGGGGAAACGATCGCCCTTGAGACCCTCCAGCCCGGCCAGCTTTTCGAGCTCGATCCCGGCCAGGCCCTGCCCGTCGCCGGCACCGTTTCCGAGCACGAAGCCGAAGTCTCGCTGGAGTGGATCAATGGCGAGGCCGAGCCGGTCCTCGTCCACCCCGGCACCCGCCTGCCCGCGGGTGCCATCCTGCTTTCCCGCCAGCCGATCACCCTCACCGCCGACCAACCGTGGGCCGACTCGCTGCTCGCCCGCCTCGCCCGGCGCGACGACACCGAACGCGGCTCACCCGTCCTCCAAGCCGTGCTCCGCGCCTACCTCGTGGTCGTCCTGCTTTTCGGCCTCGGCGGGCTGATCGGCTGGATCGCCGCCGGCCATGCCGTCACCGGCCTGCAGGCGATGATTTCCGTGTTCGTCGTCTCCTGCCCCTGCGCGCTGGGCGTGGCCATCCCGCTGGCCGATGAGCTCGCCGCCTCCCGCGCCGAACGCCAGGGAGCCTTCGTCCGCACCGCCTCGCTGTGGTCGCGGCTGCGGCAGGTGAAAAAAGTCATCTTCGACAAAACCGGCACCCTGACCCTCGAGCGCCCGGTTCTGGTCGATCCGGAAAAGGTCGCCGCGCTGCCGGACGAGGCCGCCCTCGCCCTCGCCCGCCTCACCGCCGGCTCGCTGCACCCGGTCGGCCGCACCCTCCACGAAGCCCTCGGCGCCCGCGGCCAGCGCCTCCTCGCCGAGCACGGCTCCGCCGAAATCCACGACCACCCCGGCCAAGGGGTTTCCCTCACCGAAGCAGTCGCCCAAACCGGCGGTGATCGCTCGGCACTGATCCCCGGGCACTCGGGTGAAGTGCGCTGGAAACTCGGCCGCGCTGGCTGGGCCGACGCGGCGAGCGACGGCGCGACCGTCCTCTCGCAGGATGGCCAACGCCTCGCCGCCTTCCATTTCCGCGACTCGATCCGCCCCGACACCGAACCAACCCTCGCCGCCCTCCGTGGCCGCGGCTGCCAGCTCCACATCCTCTCCGGCGATACCCCGGAAAAGGTCGCCCGCCTCGCCAGCGAACTCGGGATTCCCGGATCGCACGCCCACGGCGGCCTCGATCCCGAAGAAAAGGCCGAGCGCGTCGGCGCGCTCGACCACCACGACACCCTCTACCTCGGCGATGGCGCCAACGACTCGCTCGCCTTCGATGCCGCGCATGTCACCGGCACCCCGGTGGTCGATCGCTCGCTGCTCGAAGCCAAGTCCGATTTCTACACCCTCGGCTCCGGCCTCGCCTTCCTGCCCGAGCTGTTTCGCATTGCCGACCTCCGCGCCCGCGGCGTCCGCCACGCCTTCCTGTTCGCGATCGCCTACAACGCCATCGCCGTCGCCCTGTGCCTTTCCGGCCACATGAACCCGCTGCTCGCCGCCATCCTGATGCCGCTGAGCTCGATCGTCTCGGTGCTGCTGGTCACCGTCGGCCGCCGCTAGCGGGCGATCAGCGCCGCACGACCCTCACCCGGATGAACAGAGATAGCTGACCGCCCGGCTGCCGGAAAACCACCACTCGCCCCGGGCATCGAGGTCGACGTCGAACCACGAGGCCTGCTCCATTTCCTCGATGGTCTCGGGAATGCCGAAGGTCCCATCCTTCCAGCTGCGCGGGGACTTCTCCCGCTGCAGCATTTGCATGGAAAATGAAGGGCGTGGGCTGCGATTGGGGGGGAGATGTCACGAATCTTGCGCATGACCTCCTTGGGATCGAGCCCGGCCGCGAGCTGGGGCGAGGTTCGGTCGAGCGCGATTCCGGCCGGCCGTGGCGGGGCTCGGGAAGCATCGGCGGAGCACTCGGTGTTGATGGCGTGGGCCTGCGTGCCGTGTCTGGTCCTGGGGTTGCTGGTCCTGACCGCCGGCATCGTGCTCAAGGAGCAGCCGCTTTTCTGGCGCAACATCGGCGGCTATCCGGTGTGGTTGCGCGATCTCGTACGGATCTTTTTCTGGCCGTGGCTGGGCATCTGCGTGGCCGGCCTGGGAAGCTGGTCCGCGTGGATCCTCGGTGCCACCGCCCAGCGCGGACGCGGCTTCGCCGCCGCCACCTGGGCCGCGGCCGGGTTTTGGACCACCTTCGGCTGCCTGATGGTCTACATGACGTGGAACAACCTCGGCAACGTGATCGACGGCCGGGAATGGCACTACCACGCGCCCGGCGCGCTGGAGCGCACCCTGTGACTCCGGGAATGGAGGGCTACTCGAACACGAAGCGGATCGGCTGCTGCAGGTCTATTTCGAAGCCATCGACCTGCCGGACCACCTCACGCATTTCTTCCCGGGTCCCGGCATGCAGTTGCTGGAGGCTCTCGATGTCCGGATTTCTGGACACGCGCTCGAAATCGACATTCACCAGCGTGTGGAGCCCACCCTTCCGATAGCGGGAAGCGGCCTCCACCAGGGGGTCGTCGAACTGCAGGAACACGCCGATCCGCATGCCATCCGTCACTTCTTTCCAGGCGTCGCCGCCGATTTTCATGCCGGCGGGCCGGAGCCGGACCGCCTTCGCCGGAGGACCGGGGGCATCCACGTAGGGGTCGAGGGTCGGACCGGTTTCGGTCTTGGGGGAAACCTTGGCGAGCTCGCTCCACGCCGGGTTGTCGACCCTTGCTTCCAGCACGCCATCCTTCAGTTGGAAGTGCATCTCGGGCCGGTCGGCCGGTTCCGACTTCTCCTTTGAGTCCGGGTCGTCCTTCATGCGGATGACGAGCTGGTTGATGTCGCTGAAGCGGTAGATTTCCTCGTGCCCGAACCAGCCGCGGGCGTTGTGGGACTTGCGCACGGCCTCCAGCCGGACGCCCTCGCCCATGCGGGCGGCCTTCGCCGCAAGCTCGGCCTCGGCGGGCAGCTCCACCTGCTCCTCCGTGGTGAGGGTGCGGAAAAAATGACGGACCTGAACCACGCCGGAGCCATCCTTGGAGACCTTGATCACGGTCGATTCCTCAAGGCAGGACGCGAGCAGCGCCACCATCGCGACGCCCAACAGGGGACAGAGCCAGCGTTTCATCCTCCAAGGCTAGGCCAAGAGCCCCGATGATCCAGACGAAAGGGGAATCTCCCCGGATCGCGCGGCCCGCACGCGCCTTCCCCTCACGACACCGCGGCCGCAGGGGGAAAATAATCCTCGTCGCGGAATTCCGTGCCAAGTCGGTTGCATTCTGCCCCATCGCCGACCCGGGGCAGCTGCAAAGCCTTGACCCATCAGGGAAAATCCCTATCCCTTCCCGGGCATTCGGCGCAAGATTTGGCTTCTAAAAGCGCGGGGATCGTGGGAGTTGAAGTGCGCAGATTATTGCGATACCTAGGCATCGCCTTTCGATCATGAACGCCGCCAAGGGATTTGAATCCACACTTCACGAGCGCCTGAAGCACTCCGAGCTCTTCAATGTTTATCGGGATGCTTTCCGGACCGCCACCGGCCTGCCCTTGCGCCTGCTGGGGGCCGATCCCGACCATTGGTGCCTCGATGAGAACGCCGTCAACCGCAGTCCGTTCTGCGAGCACATCAACCTCTGCAAGTCCGCCTGCGCGGCCTGCGTGGACACCAACCGCCGGCTGATGCACGAGGTGGAGGTCGGCGGCCCCACCACCTGCCATTGTTTCGCCGGGCTCACCTCCACCGCCGTGCCGGTGAAAATGGGGGCCACCATCGTCGGCTTCCTGCGCACCGGCCAGGTTTTCACCCGCACGCCGAACGAGGAGGACTTCGAGACCTTTCTCGGCAAGTTCGGCCGCAAGCAGCTCGACCACGAGTCGGAGCGCACGCTGCGCGAGGCCTACTTCCAGACCCGCACGGTCAATCCCGACCGCTACGCCAGCATGGTCCAGCTGCTGGAAAGCTTCGCCCACCAGCTGGGCACCCACGCCGAGTCGCTGGCGATCATCGAGGAAGGCAGCGAGCCCGCCGCCATCGCCAAGGCCCGCAAGCACATCCACCAGCACCTCGACGAACCGCTGCCGCTGGGCACCGTGGCCCGCGTGGCCGGCCTCAGCGAGTCCCACTTCTGCCGCCTGTTCAAGGACGCCACCGGCCTGACGCTCACCGACTACGTGAACCGCTGCCGCGTCGAATGGGCCAAGAAAGAACTCCTCAAGCCCGAAAAGCGCATTTCCGAGATCGCCTTCCAGGTCGGCTACCAGTCGCTGTCCCAGTTCAACCGCAGCTTCGTCCGCATCGTCGGCTCCTCACCCACCCGCTGGCGCCAGGACCAGCTCTCCAAAGCGGCTTCCTGAGTGGTTTCCCGCGGCCTGCGGACAAGTTATATCGTTGCGGCCACGCGGTATCCGCGTCAGTAGTGTTGCGAAGCCCGACATGGAGGAACGCTACGAAATCCGAGGAAAAATCGGCCAAGGGGGACTCGGCTCGGTCTATCGGGCATTTGACCGCAACCTCAATCGCGAGGTCGCCCTCAAGCGCATCATCACCGCCGATGACGCCCACCAGACCGAAGAGGCCGCGCGGCAGATGACGCAGGAAACCGGCGCCCTCGCCGCGCTCCAGCATCCGAACATCGTCACCATCTACGATGTGGGCACGGATGACGACGGCCCCTTCGTGGTGATGGAACTGATCAAGGGCGATACCCTCGACCTGATCGTCGAGAAGGCGCCGCTCACCCAGGCCGACTTCCTTGAGTTCGCCCTCCAGGTCCAGGAGGGCATGATCGCCGCCCAGGACCTCGGCATCGTCCACCGCGACCTCAAGCCCTCGAACGTGATGCTCAACTGGCTTCCGTCCGGGAAATTCCAGGTCAAGCTGGTCGACTTCGGGCTGGCCAAGTTTTCCCCCAAGCCCAGCCAGCAGACGGTCGACCACTCCGACTCGGTCTACGGCTCGATCTTTTTCATGGCGCCCGAGCAGTTCGAGCGCGGCTTCCTCGACGCGCGCACCGACATGTATGCCATCGGCTGCGTCTACTATTTCGCCCTGGCGGGAAAATCCCCGTTCACCGGGGAGACCGGCCCGCAGGTCATGGCCGCGCACCTCGACCACCGCGTGCGGCCGCTCGCCGAAGTCCGCCCGGACCTGCCGCAGTGGATCATCGACTGGGTGATGTGGCACATCAACCGCCAGCCCGACGACCGACCGGAAAACGCCCGTGAGGCACTGTCCACCTTCATCGAGCTCGAAGGCTCGAAAACCCAGATGCCCAAGCCCCCCGCCGATCCCGTCCCGATCGTTCCGAAGCGCCCGCGCCTGATCATTCCCGGCGCCGCGCCCGAGCCGGAGCCCGAGCCCGCGCCGGCCCCGCCGCCGCCTCCGGCCACCCAGACGATGCCGCAGCCGCTGCTGCCGCCCTCGGATTCGCCGCCCAGCCTTCACACCACCTCCCACCACGCCGCCCCCGCCGACCTCGAACCGGCGCCCGACGCGCCGCCGCCGGCACCGGTGACCCACCCGGCCGCGCCGGGCGGGGCCGCCGCTGCGACGACCGTGCCCACCGCACCCGCGGTCGCGGCCGTGGTTCCCCGCCCGGTTCCCCGGAAAAAGAAAAAAGGCCTGAGCATGGCCGCCAAAAGCGTGCTGGCCATCGCGCTGACCATCCTGGTGGCCATCGCCGCCATGGTGGTGGTCCAGAAAACCCGCTCCAACGCCGTCAACAAGCGCTACAACGAGCTGATCACCCAGGCCGCCGACAAGTCGGTCAAGTCCCTCAACGTCACCTCCTCCGACCTCGACCTGCTGCTCAACGCCACCCGCCTCGGCACCAACGAATCCCGCGAGACCGTCTACCGTGGCCTGTCGATCGCCCGCTCCTCCGATGGCACCGACGTCGATGCCCGGATCGCCGAGTTCGCCACCACCGAGCCGCTGCCGCAGGACATCCGCGGCCACTTGCTGACCCGCGTGATGGTCGCTCGCAAGGACGCCTCCTCCGCCATTCCCGTGCTGATGCGCGCCGTGCGCAAGGCCGACGACCCCGCCACCGCGGCGGCCGCGCTGAAGGCCATCGCCGGCATCGGCGCCGACCGCCAGATCCCCGAGATCCTCGACGTGCTCGCCACCACCTCCAACGACGCCCTCCGCCGCGCCGCGGAAAACACCGCCGCGCAGGTGATCGATCGCTCGGACAATAGGCTCGCCCTTGCCGTGCTGATCGATGAAGCCTTGGCCAAGGCCGAGTCCGACGACTCCCGCCGCGCCCTCATCCGCCTCTTCGGCCACGCCGGCGGCCCGCGCTCGGAAGGCTACATCAAGGAGTTCCTCGGCAGCGGCAACCAGTTCAACCAGCTCGCCGCGCTCGAGGCCCTGTCCGACTGGCCGGACGCCGGAATGTTCGATCCGCTGCTTGAGTTCTTCTCCAGCCAAACCGACGAAAAGCTTCGCTCGAAGGCCTTCGACGCCGCCTATCGCTTCGTCACCGCCGACCGCGAACGGCCGGTGGAGCTGCGCCAGCAGCTGTGGACCAAACTTTCCGACAAGGCCATCACCACCGAGGAGAAAACCTCGATCGTGCGCGGTCTCGCCCAGCGTGAACCCGAGCCGTGGGCGCTGGAAATCGTCAACCAGATCCACCAGGCCGCCGATCAGGAGAACCTCGATGAGCTGATCGACCTCTCCGGAAAGGTCGCCGACCACATCCGCGGGCGGATCAAGGTCAAGCAGTCGCAGTAAGCCGCCGTTGCGAAAACTTCGACGTTCAGCATTGGACGTTCGAAGTGCGATGTTCTAAAGCGCCTGCGCCATGCTCGACATCCGCGAAATCCGCGACCACGCCGACGACATCATCGCCCGCCTCAACGCGCGCGGCGGCGACTTCGGCCCCCAGATCCGTGAAGTCCTCGCCTGCGACGAAACCCGCCGCAAGTCCGAGACCGAGCAGCAGGCCCTCCTTTCCCAGCGCAAGCAGATCTCGAAGCAGATCGGCATGCTCAAGGCCAAGGGCGAGGACACCACCGCCATCGAGGCCGAAGTCCGCGGCATCAACGAGCAGATCGCCAAGCTCGAGGAAACCGTCGCCGCCACCAACGCCGCGCAGGAACGGCTGCTCCAGTTCATCCCCAACACACCGCACGAGGCCTGCCCGGTGGGCAGCGATGAAACCGCCAACCCGGTCGTCCGCGAGTGGGGGGAAAAGCCGGCCATCGACGCGCCGAAGGACCACCTCGACCTGGCCGAGGCGCTGGGCCTGATCTCGCTGGAGGACGGCACCCGTATCGCCGGCTCGGGCTTCGCCGTCTATCGGGGAAAAGGTGCCCGCCTCGAGCGCGCCCTCATCAATTTCCTGCTCGACCTGCAAACCGGTGAGCACGGCTACGAGGAGGTCAACGTGCCTCACATCATCAAGCGCGAATGCATGGAAGGCACCGGCCAGCTGCCGAAGTTCGAGGACGACATGTATGGCACCGACGCCGGCGAGGACGGCCGCAGCCAGATGTTCCTTGCGCCGACCGCCGAGGTGCCGGTGACGAACCTTTTCCGCGACACCATCCTGGCCGAGGACGAGCTGCCGAAAAAACTCTGCGCCCACACCCCCTGCTTCCGCCGCGAGGCCGGCAGCGCCGGGCGCGACAACCGCGGTATCATCCGCATGCACCAGTTCGACAAGGTCGAGCTCGTGCAGGTGGTGCACCCGGATACGTCGTTCGCCGTACTTGAGGAGCTGCTCGGCCACGCCCAGGCGGTGCTGGAAAAGCTCGGCCTGCACTACCGCACCATCGAGCTGTGCACCGGCGATGTCGGGTTTTCCGCCACCAAGACCTACGACATCGAGGTCTGGGCACCGGGCCAGGGGAAATACCTGGAGGTTTCGAGCTGCTCGAACTTCGGCGACTACCAGGCCCGCCGCATGAAGCTGCGCTTCAAGGGCGGGGACAAGAAGAACCGCTTCTGCCACACGCTGAACGGCTCCGGCACCGCGCTGCCGCGGCTCTACGTGGCGATCCTCGAGCAATGCCAGCAGCCGGATGGTTCCATCAAGCTGCCTGAGGCGCTGGTGCCCTACTTTGGAGCAGAGGTGATTGGGTAAGGGGGCTCTCACCCCATAGGTCCTATAGGGCTTATAGGACCTATCTCGAAAACGCCGCCGCCAAGTCCGCCAGCGCGGGCCCATCCGGCCGGTCCGCCTCCAGAATCGCGGCCTTCTGCAGCGTGAACAGCTCGCCGATCCCCGCCTGCGCCAGGTCGAGCATCGAGCTCATCTGCGCGCCGGTGAAGACCGCTTCCTCGCCGCTGCCCTGGACCTCCACGAACTCCAGCTTCTCGGTCATCACCACGTTGAAATCGACCGACGCCGCCTTGTCCTCGGGGTAGTCGAGATCGAGCACGGCCTCGTTTTCATAGATCCCGGTGGAAATGGCACCCACCAGCTGGTGGAGCGGGAAATCCTTCAGTTTCCCCTCGCCCATCAGGCGGTTGAGCGCGATCGCCAGCGCCACGCAGCCGCCGGTGATCGAGGCGGTGCGGGTGCCGCCATCGGCCTGGAGCACGTCGCAATCGACCCAGATCGTGCGCTGGCCGAGCTTCTTCAGGTCGACCACGGCGCGCAGCGCGCGCCCGATCAGGCGCTGGATTTCCGACGACCGGCCGTCGAGCTTGCCGCGGGAAATGTCGCGCTGCTTCCGGTCGAGCGTCGAGTAGGGCAGCATCGAGTACTCGGCGGTCAGCCAGCCGCCCTGGACCTTCTGGTATTTCATCCAGCGCGGCACGTCCTCCTCGACGGTGGCCGCGCAGATGACCTTGGTGTTGCCGAAGGAAACGAGCACCGAGCCCTTGGCGTGCGGGGCCACGTCGGGGACGAAGGAGACCGGGCGGAGCTGGTCGGCGCGGCGGCCGCTGGGACGCTGGAAAGACATGCCGCGGAGTGAACGGCGCGGAGTTCCAAGTGCCAAGGGCCAAGTTCCGGGCTTCTACGACGCCTGCCGCCGCCGGCGGAGGGCGAGAAGACCCAGGGCGGAGGCGGAAAGCAGGGCCGTCGAGGGCTCGGGAACGGTATGGAACTGGAACTCGGAGATCTGCATCGAGTCCACGTTTCCTTCATCGACCAGCGTGTCGAACACGACCTTGTAGGAGGTGTAGGACTCGGTGTTGTCCAAGGAGATCTCCCCACTGCTGGTGGTGTCGGCGGCCGGCAGGCTCAGCGCGTCGCCCTTGATCAGGGTCCAGTTTTCGGCGTCGCCGGCGGAGTTGTCGCCGCTGAGGATCGCGTCGTTGGTGCCATAGATCATGTAGCTGCCGGGATTGCGACCCGCATAGGTCGCGGCATCGCCGGCGGTGACGATCTCGAACGAAGCCGCCACCGAGGGACCGAGGGAGGGCGTCACGATGAACCCGGTGCCGGATTTCCCGAAATGGAGGTACTTCGTGCTCGGGTCGCCATCCAGCAGATTGGTGGGATTTTCCCCCGAAGGATAGCCGGCGATGGTGCTGGTGGCGATCGGGATGGTCGAGGTGAGCACGTTGGTGCCGGCACCGTCCGCGCCGGTGTAGAGCTCGAATTCGGAGAACTGCATGAGGTTGCTGCCCTTCACCGAATCGATGACCAGCTTGTAGGAGCTGTAGGCGGTTGAGTTGCCGAAATTCACGAAGGACCCCGCCGTATTCCGGCCGGAGGGCAGCGACAGGCTCGAAGTCGTGATGAGCTGCCAATTCTCGGCCGTGCCGAGGCTGTTGTCGGCGGAAGCGATGGCATCATTGGTGCCGTAAAGCGAGACCTGCGAGGGATCGCGCCCTTCGGCATCACCGCCGGTGACGAAACGGAAGCTGGTGACGGTGGAGCTGCCGGAGGGCGTCGCGATCATGCCGGTGCCGGCGCCACCGTAATTCAGATACTTCGTCCCGTTGTTTCCATCCACGCCATATTGGGGGGCCTCGCCCCCGGGATAGCCGCCCGAAGGTCCCGGCGTGGTATCGATGGCAATGATGGCGTCACCGGCCTGAAGGATGCCGGCGGCGAAGATGGGGGAACCCACCGAAAAACAGGCGGTGAAGACGGACAGCTGGAGGATTTCGAGGCGTTTCATGGGAGTGGAATTACCATGAATTGCACAACGCACGGCCTGGAGGCAAGGACCAATTGCATGAATGTTCAATGCCCGGCCAGCGGCCGTGCCCGCTGCTGGGGCGGGAAGGCGGGATGCCTCAGGTCGAGCTTTTCCCCCAATGGCTCCTCGGCATGGCGCTCCATGGGCGTCGATGGACCTCCATCGCCTTCCAGCCAGGCGCGGTTGTTCTTGCGAGGCCAGGGGCCTTTCCGCCAGCGGGCTTTTACGGCACGCGGAAAATCTTGCCGCTGGTCGGGTCCTTGGCCAACTGGCCGGACGAGAAGCCGCTCACGTCGATCTTCTTGTAGGGCGGATAAGGGCTGACCACCTGATTCGGCGTGCCGCTCGGGTTGGCGGTCGGATAGTCGCCGCTCAGGTTGCCACCGCGGGAGGGCGGCTCCGGGTCCTCGATCGGCGGGGCCTGGCGCTGGTAGGTCTCCGGACCATCCTGCGGGATGCCATAGCGGTCGTAGTTGCGCTTGCGCATCTCGTTTTCCCGGATGGCCGCCGCGCCGGCTCCGAGCCCGGCTCCGACCGCCGCGCCGGCGACCACATCCTGGTGGTCATCGCCGAAGGCCGCGCCGGCAAGGCCGCCGGCCACCGCGCCGATGACGGCACCGCTCTGTTGCCCGGTCGTGCAGGAGGCCAGCATCAGCGCTGCGCCGAGGAGTGCGAATCGTGGGGTGCTCATGTGCTTGATGAAACGTGGAAACCGACCGGCTATTCAGGGGAAAACCCGCTTCCGATCAGGTGTTTGGAAAAAATCGCCAGCTTGCGCGCTTTGGAAAGCCGATATCGCCGCTTGAAGACGTGGAAGCGGTCGCGACGCATCTTGTCGAGCAGCGCCGAGTAAATCGAGCGCATGATTTCCGCGGCGATCATGGTGTCCCGGTCGCCTTCCGGCAACGAACGGCCCGCTTGGGCGAAATAGGCGTCGGCCCGGTCGGCCTCGGACCTCATCAGGGCCACGAAGCGATCGTTGTGAACGCCTGCCGCCAGCTCCGCTTCGGTGTAGCCGTGCTCCCGCAGGGAAGCCATCGGCAGGTAGATCCGGCCGCCGTTTTCCCAGTCCTCGCCGACGTCCCGCAGGATGTTCGTGACCTGCAGCGCGTGACCGAGGGCCACGGCGTAATTCTCGGTCTTCGGATCGCGCGCGCCGAAGATGCGCATGGCGACCAGGCCCACCGCGCAGGCGACCCTCCAGGTGTATTCGGACAGGTCGTCCCAGGTCTCGAAGCGCTGCGGATGGAGGTCCATGCGGCAGCCCTCGACGATCGCCACCAGCAGCTCGGCCGGGATTTGCCGCCGCTCGCGGAGGGAAAGGATCTGCTGCTGGAGTTCGTCCGGCGCCGCGAAGCCCTCGGACAAGCCGCGTTGCCAGGCCTCCAGGCCTTTTTCGCGCAGCTCGACCGGCTGGGTCAGATCGTCCGCCAGATCGTCGATGACCCGGCAGAAGGCGTAAAAGATCACCGCATCATCGCGGCGGTCCTTCGGCAGGATGTTGAGCGCGAAAGCGAGGTTCGACTTCGCCTGCCTGGTGATGTCGACCGCTTCACTCATGATTCAGGGATTTCGCGGGGGAGCATGGCCGTTCGGCGGCCTCCGTGACATGCGTACTCTTACGGGCGAGAGAACTACCTGATTTTCCCCCAATGACCGGAGCCGAAGGGCCACAGCGAAACCCACCCGGGCCCGACCAGATTATACTCGTGCACCGGGCCCCAGTAGCGGGAGTCGAGCGAGTTGCCGGTGTTGTCGCCCAGCGCGGCATATTCCCGCAGGCCGGGCGGGGCGTCGGCTTTCAGGTCGAAGACATCGCCTTGCTCGACCAGCGGCGCGTGGCGGAACTCGGCCGCGTTCTGCTTCGAGGCCAGATGATAGCCCCGGCGCGGTTCGCCATCGTAGGTGAAGGCGTATTTCCCCTCGCGCTCGGCGACCCGGCGGATGCCCGGCGCCTGGACGATCTGGCCGTGGTTGAGCAGGTCCGGCTCGTCGATCGAAAGCGCGTCGCCCGGCACCCCGCACAGCCGCTTGATGTAGTGGGAGCCTCCCGATTGATCCTTGAGCTCCGGGTGGACGTCGCCGCCGGTCGGCAGCGCGCGGGTATCGAAGACAAAGACCTCACCGCGCTTCGGGCGCCGGAAATGATAGGAGATGCGATCCACGAGGACGAGATCGCCGGTGGTGATGGAACCGTTGAGGATGGCGTCACCCTTTTTGTAGGACTTGGTCATGACGCCGGTGCGGCCGTCGGGCATTTCGACGCGCTTGAAACCCAAGAGATCCGTCACCTCTCCGGTCGCTGCCGGCAGCTTGATCTTGCTGCCATCGCTGAAGGTCACCTCGGTGCGGGTGAAGAGGAACCACGAGGCATCGCGCATGTGGGTCGGACGCTTGTCGGCATCGGAGATGATCTTGTGATAGGTTTTCCCGCTGAAAACGAAGTCCCATGCCTTTTTTCCGATCCACGGGGCCTTGAAGTCGGGGCCTTCGTTGCGGATGACGATGCCGTTGAGGGTCGGCTGCATCGATCCGGTCGGGATCCGGAACGGCTGCACCACGTAGGCCCGCAAGCCGAGCGCCACCACCAGCGCCACGAAGATGACCTCGAGGTTCTCTTCCCACCAGCTCTGCACGAAGACCTTCGAGGTGGCGCGCTCGCAGGTGTCCTGCAGGTGTTTCCCGGCCTCTTCGGTGGCCTTCCGGTCGCCGCGGCGAAGCGCGTCCTTCAGGTCCATGCGGCGGGATTCGATTTCGGCGATGCGATCCTCCGGCAGCAGGTCGCGCTTGTAGTGGACGAACTTTTTCGCGCCCTTCACCAGGTGCTTCGCCTCCTTCTTCCAGCCGGGCAGCAGGAAGTTCGGGCGGAGGAGATCCCACAGGTCGTAGCCGGTCATCATGCGCGGGAGCTTCGCGGCGGACCCGCGGACTGGCAAGCCCGCTTGCGGGCGGGGTTTTTTCGCCGGATCACAGCGAATACGGCGCCTGATACACCGGCCACACTGCCAGCGTGATCAGGAAATTGTAGGCCGCGTGCAGCAGGATCGGTCCCTTGAGCGAACGCGTGTGGCGGAACAGCACGCAGGCCGCCACGCCGATCGCAAACACCCCCACGCTGCCGGGCACGCCGTAGTGATGGATCGCGGAAAACACCAGCGACGACGCCAGCGTGGCCGGCCAGAAACCCACGCGCTGCCACAGGGTGCCGAACAGGCAGCCGCGAAAGACCAGCTCTTCGCACAGCGGCGCCAGCACCACGCCGGACAGCAGCGCATAGCCGAGGCCGCCCCAGCCGTCCTCGTCGAAAAGCAGCGCCGGAGCCTCCGGGAACCAGCTCAGCGACAGCGGATACCACACCGAGCTGCCGACCAACAACAAGCCCAGCATGCCGAGCGTGGCTTTCCATCCCAGCTGACGGTCGAAGCCGAACACGCGCCAGCCGTCCTGAAAACGCGGCAGCACCAGGACCATCAGCAGGGCCGCCCCGCCGAGCCGCCAGGCGGCATCGATGGCCGCTTCCACCAGCAGCGAGCTGGACGCGACCGCATCGACGCCGTCCCAAGCCCGCCCGACCATCCAGCCGAGCGCCAGATCCGACAGGAAAAACGCAAACAGCCCCCAGCGCCACGACACCACCCGCAACGCCAGCCGCGGCGGGCGGGCATCGCGAAGCCCCCGCCACGCGGCCGGCAGGCCGAACAAGCCCGCGACCATGGCCAAGGCCGTCGCCCCTGCCGCCCCCCATGTCCCGAACAGCATCCACCGCTGCATCTCGGCCCGGCGCGCGACCGTGGTCCCGACCCATGCCGGCGCGCCGTCCAGCTTCTCCAAGGCCGCGGCTTCCCAGGAATAGAGGGCCAGCCCGTCGTAGTCCTCCTTCAGCTTGGCCCACTCCTCCGCGTCCGGTTTTTCCCCGCGGATCGAAAGCCGGACCAGCAGCTCGTCCTCGTCCTCCTTGGAAATCCGACCGGTCAGGAACTCGTCGAGATCCGTCAGGCTGAGAAGCTCCTCGCGCTTCAGATCATCCATCACCCATGCCCGCGTTTCGCCGCGATTCTCCTCCGCCAACAGCCAGGAAACGGGACGGCTCCACCCGCCGAGCTGCTCGCCGAGGGTCATCGACACGTCCGCCGAGCGTGCGATCGCCTCCACCACATCATCCGACGATTCCTCGCCGGGATCGCCCCACTCGAAGATCGCCCAGATGATGCCGAGCACGATCACCGCCACCACCGGCACCTTGCGGCGGTGGAAGTCGCGGTAAATGCTCAGCGCGCCCGGCTTCATCGCGGGGCCAAGCTGAGCGGCCGCCCGCCCGAGGTCCAGCCGCCACCACGCGCTTTTTCGGTTTGATCCCTCGCTCCGATTTCCCCTTTCTTCCCGCCCCGTGCCCAAAGTCCACATCCGCACCTACGGCTGCCAGATGAACGAGCGCGACTCCGAGCAAGTCGCCCAGATGTTCGTCGAGGGCGGCTACACGCTCACGCCCGTGGAGTCGGAGGCCGACGCCATCCTCATCAACACCTGCTCCGTCCGCGACCAGGCCGAGCAGAAGGCGCTCGGGAAAATGGGCCTCATGGGTGCCCACCGGAAGGAAAAGCCCCACGTCGTCTATGGCTTCATGGGCTGCATGGCCCAGAGCCGCGGGCCCGAACTCTTCGAGCGCGTCAAGCACCTCGACGTCGTCGTCGGCACCCAGAAATACCACAAGGTCTTCGAATACGTCGACGGCATCCTCCAGCGCCGGCTCGAGCGCCGCATGGACGACCTTTCCCTCAGCCTCACCGGCGAGAGCGTCTGCGATACCGAGGAGGAGACCGGCTCGCAGAACACCATCCGCGACCACGTCCCCAAGGCCCACGAAGCCAGCGCCTTCGTCTCCATCATGCAGGGCTGCAACATGCGTTGCTCCTTCTGCATCGTCCCCGACACCCGCGGAAAAGAACGCGGCCGCCCGATCGCCGAGATCGTCGAGGAAGTGAAGCGGCTCGTCGATCACGGCGTGAAGGAAGTCACCCTGCTCGGCCAGATCGTGAACCTCTACGGCCGCACCGAGTTCGACAAGATCGACGGCAAGTCGCCCTTTGTGCAGCTGCTCGAAGCGGTGCATGAAATCGACGGCCTCCAGCGCATCCGTTTCACCTCCCCCCACCCGATCGGCTACCGCGACGACCTCGTCGCCGCCTTCACTTATCTGCCCAAGCTCTGCTCGCATATCCACTTCCCCATGCAGAGCGGCAGCGACCGCATCCTCAAGCTGATGCGCCGGCCGTACAAGAACGAGAAGTTCGTTGAGATCTGCGAAAAGATGCGCGGCGCCCGGCCCGACCTCGCCATCACCACCGACATCATCGTCGGCTTCCCTGAGGAAACCGAAGAGGACTTCCAGCAGACCATCGACACCTGCCAGCGCCTCCGTTTCGACAACGCCTTCATCTTCCGCTACTCCAAGCGCAAGGACACCCCCGCGGCCGAAATGGACGGCCAGCTCCCCGAGCGCGTGAAGGAAGAGCGCAACCAGCGTCTGCTGGAAGTCGTCAACGAAATCACCAAGGCCAAGAACGAAGCCTTGGTCGGGACGGTCCAGCAAGTCCTCTGCGAAGGCCCCAGCAAGACCAACAAATCCCGCCTCAGCGGCCGCACCAGCCAGAACAAGATCGTCATCTTCGAAGGCGACCCCCACAAGCTCACCGGCCAGCTCCTCGACCTCCGCATCCACGAATCCACCGGCTTCACCCTCTACGGCGAGGTGGTGTGACCGGGGCGGCGGGCATCGACCGCCGGGCTGGGCAGCGGCACCGAGGCCCGACCGGAAAAGGCGCTCGGAGTTCCTCCCGGCCATCACCCACCCGCGGCCTCCTCCCAGCGGCGGCCGAAGGCACGCCGCTCCCTTTCTAACATCGGAGCGGGGGGGGTTTTGGGCGGGGCGCCACCCCGCCCGCCCCCCCCGGGCCAAAACCCCCGCCCAGAACCCCCAAAAAATATCTACCAAGC